>JAYTOQ010000517.1:0-8435 GCA_043747665.1 Polyangiaceae bacterium
CGCGATGCGGGTCGTGGCTCCTTCCCTCGATGGAGAAGCTGGGACGTCCGCCACGGTCGCCGCCGCCACCGCCACCGCCACCGCCGGGACCAACCCCGACCGGGCCGCCAGGCCGCTGAACCGCCAGCTTGCGGGCGCGACGTCGGGCGCGGCGGCTTCCGCCGAGGCCGTCGTCGCCGCGCGGGTCGTTGCCGCGGGGATCGCTACCGCGATCGTTGCGAACGTCGTTGCCGGGCCCGCGCGGTTCGTTGCCCCCGCCGCGCGGTTCGTTGCCCCCGCCGCGCGGGGCCATGCCGAGCTGCGGATGAGGTCCATCGCTGGCGCCAGGAAGGGACCGCGAGGAATCGAGGCCGTGGCCGGTGCCGTTGGTGCCTGGCTCGGGGCGCGGCTGCTTCGGTCGGACCTGATCACGGAGCGCGATGAGCAGCGCTGCGACGTGCTTGCAATGCCCGTTGATCTTGGAAAACGCCGGGCAGGAGCACTCGCTCGTGAAGCCGGCGGGGGTCACCTGGAGGTTCACCGAATATGGCTCGGGGTCGGTCCCGCGGACCTTCCCTGTGGCCGACAGCTCCTCCATCACGATGTCGGTGACCGCGGCGCGACGGACGTAGTCGTAGCCTCGCAAGAACGCGCGAGCGCCCAGGAGCCGCCGGAGTGCCCGATCGTTGAGCTGGCTCAGCGCTTCCGTGAACGGAGTCGAGCGCGGTTCGCGATCTTCGCGAGATTCCAAATGAGCGTCGCGCCTCTTTGGGCGCGCCTTTCGTGAGGCCGAGAAGAGCCTGACGTGAGAAGACGTTAACGGGTGAAAAGCACGCGATTTACGGGGCGCTCGTCACGAGCGAGCCTCACCGTCACACGGCCGAGGCCGAGTACCATTGGGCAGAGAAGAGGGCAACAGGAGTTCTTCAGGGGCACTGGTAGGTCACCCCGGGCGGCGCGGACGTAGGGCCACCGCCGTCGGGGCTCGGGTAGCACTCGTTGGTGGTGACCGTGGCCGGCGCCACGGTCTGGACGCGCACCGAATCCGCGCTCAAGCCGATTCCCACGGAGATGGCGTCGCACTTTGCGCCGGGGATGAAGTCGAGCGACTTGCTCGCGCTGATGTCGACCTGCCCGCAGAGCGCGCCCTTCACCTGGGCGAACGTCGGCGTGGTGCAGAGCGGCGGCTTGGTCGCGCCGCCGTCGTTCGCCGAGGTCACGATGGTCCCCACGGCGGCCAGCAGATCGGTGACCGGGATGCGGCCGCTCAGGACCGCCTTCTCGACGCGCCAGTACTTGATCTTGTCGAGCGCGGGCCCCACCGAGGTGTCGACCGGGTTGAGCATGGCGTCGAGCGGGACGAGGCGGCCGCTCGAGATGGGCGAGCCGATGGCGAGCCGGTAGCCCGCGAACGGCACGGTCGCCGGGTTGTTGAGCTCGACGACGAACTGGTAGTTCGTCACGTAGCCGCTGCCGACCGACTTGGGGATGAAGCGCCCGTTCGTCCCGTCCACCGTGGTCGACGATGCGGTCCACTTGTCCTCGCCGCACCAGCCAGGCGTGGTGTAGCCGTCGCCCCCCGTGACCGACCCGGGGCAAGTCGCGCCCTCGAGCATGCCGTCCGAGCTGAACGTCCCGAACGACACCGTCGAGTCGTTGGCGCGCCCGTTGTAGTCCTTGATGACGAGGATCACTGTCTGGTGCCCGGCGGTGATGCGCCCGTTGATGTTCGCCGCTTGATCGACGTCGATGAAGCCGGCGTAGTCGCGCGCGAAGCTGAAGAGCTGGTTGTCGACGCCGCCGTCGAAGTCGCAGAACGGCTTCGCGCCGGTGGTGCACGACGCCGCGCCGTCGAACGCGGAGCCGCGACGCGTGTCGCACGTGCAGGATTGATCGAGGTCGAAGCCGGGCGCAGTGGTGTTCGTGAGCGAAGGCGCGAGGTCCACGTGATGCATCGCGAGGTAGATGTCGGGCAGCTTGTCGTTCGGGGCGTCGTCGACGAGCGGCTTGCCCGGCGGCCGGACGTGCGCGCACGGATCGGGGACGGCGCTGTCGACGGCGAGCGTGTCCGGACCGGTGTCGGGGATCTCGGGATCCGTCTTCTGGACGCGATCGATGCCGGCGACGAGCTGGCACGCGATGGCCGTGAATCCCAGCACGCCGAGAGTCAGAGACGCGACCGCGAGCTTGCGCTTCATGGCCTTCACCACGCGCCGCTCAGGGAGACGCCTGCGCTCGAAGGCGTCGTCGATGGCGCGACCGCCACCTTGTGACCGGGCCCCGCGCTCAGCACCAGATACGCGCCGACCGCAGAGCCCACGAGGCCGAGCGGTATGGTGACGTTGGAAAGGTTCGCGAAGACGAGCGATCGATCGGTCGCCTGATCACTGGCGGCGGCGTCGGTCGAGCCGCGCGTGCAGGGCGAGCAGCTCTTCGCCTCGTTGGAGCTCACGATGGCGGCGACGCCGAAGACGACGCCCACCGCGAACGTCGCCACGCCGATGCCGCCGATGACGTAGCCGGTGGTGCGCCGCGCGCGGTTCGACGCGTACTCCTCGACCGCCTCCATTCCGCCGCTGGTCACGGGGACGATGGGCGCGACCACCGGGACGTCGGCGAGGACGGGGATGGTGACGTTCTGGAGGACGCCCTCGTCGTCGATCTTCACGTTGAGCGTGACCGGCTTCTTGTTGGTGGCCGTGGCCTCGACGACGCGCGTGCCGGGATCGACGGGTACGCCGGCCCACAGCGGCTCGCCCTTCGCCTCGCCGTCGACCTTGATCACGAGGCCGGGTGAGCGCGCCTCGACGGGCACGGTGATCTTCACGCGCGAGAGGCGCTTCTCCAGCTTCTCCGCATGATCGCGGGCGAAGCGCGCACGCGTCTCGTTGACGGGTGTCGTGGCGCGGGCCTGTTGCTCGACCGAGCGGAACTCACCCCAGGCGGACGCCGTCTTTCCGATGCGCTCGTGGCAGAGCGCGAGGTTGAGCAGCGTGCCCATGCCGGGGTCGAGACGGTAGCTCTCGCCGAGCAGCGGACATGCCTCGTCGTGCTTGTTCTTCGCCATCAGCGCCTTGGCGCGCCGGAAGAGATCCTCGGCATCGGTGATCTTGTCGGCCCGCGCGGTGGACGCTATGGCGGTCATCGCGGCGAGCAGCGCGATCGACGCGATCGACGTAACCCGCGGCAAACGAGCATGCACCGGCAGGGAGCGTAGCAGACCGCGTGCCGCGGGATGTCCGCTCAGAAAGATGGTCCGCTCAGAAACGCGAGTCGAGATCGGGCGCACCGCCGGGGCCTTTGGGCGGGCCATGCCCGGCGCCCGACTTCGGGCGCTTGGTCTTCGCGCCGGTCGCGGCGCTCGCGGCGCTCGCGGCGCTCGCGCTCGGTGTCGGTGGCGCCGTTCCATCGGCCAGGGCGCTGGCTCCCGGCGCGGTCGACGCTGTAGCCGCCGCGGACGCGACGGTGAGGGGCACGGGGGTGAGCACCGCGGGGGGTGGCCCGGCCTCGGACTCGCCGGCGGCCGCGCGCGAGGTGCTCGAGCCTCTCGCGACGAAGACGATCCCCGCGCTGGCGCACAGGGTCACGAGCGCAGCGGCGGCGATGGCGATGGCAAGCGAACGAAATCGGTCTCGACGAACGCTGGCTCGAAACGCGGCCGGCCCGGTCGCCGAGAGATCGGTGCCGGTGGTGCCGAACGACACGGGCGGCCCCGGAATGCTCGCCGGAGCCGCAGGCAGCCACGACGGTGACGATGACGGCAACGACGGCAACGACGGCAACGACGGCAACGACGGCAACGACGGCGACCGCGCCCCATGCGCCATCGACGGACGCTGCGGCACGACGTTGGGCGAGCTCCCCGACGGCGACGGCACCTCCTGCACCTGCAACGCGAGCTGGGCGCCGGCGGGAGACGCAAACGGCGCGAGACGCCTCGCGAGCTCGCCGGCCGAGCTGATCCGGCGCGCGGCATCCTTCTCGAGACACGCGAGCACGACGGCCTCGAGTCCGGGAGGAACGTCGGGCCGGAAATGCGAGACCGTGAACGGCGGGTCGGCGATGACCGAGGCGAGGAGGCCCGCGACGTTGTCGGCCACGAACGGCAGCTTTCGCGTGAGCATCTCGAAGAGCGTGACGCCGAGGGACCAGATGTCGCTCCGCTGGTCGACGTTCTTCGAGCTGCGGATCTGCTCCGGGGACATGTACGTCGGCGAACCGAAGACCGCTTGGGTCTCGGTGAGGCGCGGATCCGGCATGCCGTCGAGCTGCGCGGCCTTGGAGATGCCGAAGTCGAGGACCTTCACGAGCGCGGTCCCGTCGGCACGATGCGTGAGGAAGAAGTTCGACGGCTTGAGATCGCGATGCACGATGCCGAGGGCGTGCGCCGCTGCCGCTGCCTCGCAGATCTGAATGATGTAGTCTACAGCTGTCTTCGGCGGCATCGGGCCGAAGTTGGCGAGCACGTAGGCGAGGTCCCTGCCCTGCAGGAACTCCATGACGATGAACGGCGAGCCGGTCGACTCCTCGGCTCCCGCATCGAGCACCCGCACGACGTGCTCGCTCTTGATGCGAACCGTGGAGCGCGCCTCGCGGACGAACCGCTCAACCTGGACCGCGTCCTTCGCGGCCTTCGGGTGCAGCAGCTTGATGGCCACGAGCTCACTCCGACCGGCGCTCTCGTGCCGAGCCGCGACGACGATGCCCATGCCGCCGCGACCGAGGATGCTGTCGACGACGTACTTGCCGACGCGATCACCGGCGATGGGCACCGCGCGCATCGATCCGCTGGCCGGCTGGACCAGCGGAAAGTTCTGGGTCGGCTGCTCCTCCGGAGGGAGGCGCGGCCCGCCATCACGCTCGTCCGCCACCTCCCGAGCATACCTCGCCTCCTCTCCCTGCCCTGCGCCGTAAACACGCGAAGGGTGTGGGGGGAGACCGCACGTCAGGGCGCCCCTGGCGCCTCGCCTAGGTGATATACAGCGACACGAGAATGCGTCGCTTCGTCGCTGCCGCCGCCGACCGTTTGCTCGAGGGCGCTCGAACCCTCGTCACCGCCGCCGCCTTTGCGGGCCTTGCCGGCTGTGCCGTCCCGGTCGCCGCCGGCCTCGAGGAGACCGACGCCAACCGCGTCGTCGTCGCGCTCGATCAGGCCGGCATCGATGCCGTCAAGGAGGCCGATCCGACGGTCGAGGGTCGTTTCCGCGTGACCGTCCCGCGGGACGATTCGGGCCGCGCGCTCGCGACCATGGCCGACGAGCAGCTCCCGCGCGTGAAGTCTCGCGGCCTGCTCGACGCCGCCGATCGCGGACAGCTCGTGCCGAGCCAGGCCGCGGAGCAAGCGCAGCTCGTGGCGGGTCTCGCCGGCGAGCTCGAGCGCACGCTGGCCAGCATCGAGGGCGTGCTCGCGGCGCGCGTGCACTTGAACCTCCCCGCGCGCGACATGCTTCGCGACGGCCCGCAGCCCAAGGCGAGTGCGAGCGTGCTCGTCGAGCATCGCGGAACGACGCCGCCGCTCGCGCCCGAGTCGGTGCAGCGTCTCGTCGCCGGCGGCGCGCCGTCGCTGGCCGCGAACGACGTGGTGGTGGTGTTCATCCCGCATGCGGCGCGTCCGGGCGGCGGCCGTCCCGACGTCGGCCATGTCGGCCCCATCGCCGTCGCGCGCAGCTCGATGACGACGCTGAAGATCGCGCTCGCGGGCCTGGTGCTCCTCGTCCTCGCGCTCGCGGCGGCGACACTCGGGCTTTACGCGAAGGTCGCCCGACTGCAGCGCGAGCACGCCGAGAGCGAGCGCGCGAAGGCGGCGGGAACGCATGGCCGTAGCATCGCCGGCGCCGCAGCGCTGAGCGCCCGTCCGGGCGCAGGTCCCGGTCTCGGTCCGTCGTGATCCGGATCGAAGGGGTCTCGAAGGCGTTCCGTCCGACGGGCGGCGGACCGCCGAACCGCGTCCTTCGCGACGTCTCGCTGAACGTCCCGCCGGGTTGCCTCTACGGCCTCATCGGACCGGGCGCCGCCGGCAAGAGCGTGCTCCTCAAGATGATCGTGGGGCTGATGCGACCCGACGAGGGCTCGATCTTCGTCGACGGTCAGGACGTGACGCAGTCGTCCGAGCTCGAGCTGCAGAAGATGCGCCTGAAGGTGGGCATGCTCTTCCAGAACAACGCGCTCTTCGATCATCTCACCGTCTCCGACAACATCGCGTTCCCGCTGCGTCGGCTCACGAGCCTCCCCGAGAGCGAGATCCAGATCCGCGTCGAGGAGCGCTTGAAGTGCGTGGCGATGACCGGCTTCGATCAGCGCATGCCCGCGGGCCTGTCCGGAGGCCAGAAAAAGCGCATCGGCGTGGCCCGCGCCACCATCGCGCAGGCGTCGATCGTGCTCTACGACGAGCCGGCGGCAGGCCTGGATCCGGTGACGTCGCAGAAGATCTTCGAGCTGCTCCGCGAGGAGCAGCGCGCGAAGAACGCGACGGTGATCATGGTGTCGAGCGATCTCGATCGCCTGCTCACCGTGACCGATCGCGTGGGAATGATGTACCGCGGCCAGCTCATCTTCGACGGCACGACCAGCGAGGCGCAGAACAGCAGCGCGCCGCACGTGCGGCAGTTCGTGCACGGGCTGACCGAGGGGCCGCTCTGAGCGCGCGGCGCCATGGGACAGCAGCCGCCGCACCCTGAGAGCCCTTACGAGGTGGTGATCCTCGTGGCCTCCGTCGTCGTGGTGATCACGGCGAGCGTCGTCGTCGTGCGGCTCGACGAGCGGCGCCTGGAACGGCGCCTCGACGAGGAGCGCCTCGAGCGCGCCTGGCCGCCGGCAAGCCGTGACAACGCGCTGATCGGGCTGTCGCTCCTGGCCGCGCCGCTCCTCGGGCTCTTCGCCGTCTGGTTTCACTTCTTCCGCACGCGGTCGCGGGCGCTGTGGCCGCCGTGGCGATGGAGCCCGACCGGGTTCTTCCTCGGCCTGGCGGCGGTCCTGGTGGTGATGCTCGCGAACGCGTTCGTGGTGCTCACGCTGGCGTATGCGCTGGGATTGCCGCTGGACGAGTGACCGCGCCGGCGCGCTGTGGCCGTGTATAGTCCGGGTCGGCGATGGCAGCACAGACGACCGCCCCAGCACCCGGCGCACCCCGCGCGAAGGAACCCGGCCCCGGCGCGCTGACGACGCTTTCGGCAAACATCGGCGCATCGTTCCTGGACATCGCCGAGACGGCCGGCGGGATGACCATCCTCCTCGCGAAGGTGCTCGCGCGGCTCGTCCCGCCGCGCGTCGACTCGCGCGAGCTGCTGAAGAACCTCTACAAGATGGGGGTCAAATCGCTCCCCATCGTCGCGGTGACGGCGCTCTTCACGGGCGCCATCATGGTCATCCAGGCGGCGACCATCGTGAAGCGCTACGGCGCGGAGGGCTTGCTCGGATGGGGAGCCGGCTTCGGCACGCTCCGCGAGATCGCGCCGCTGCTCACGGCGCTGATGATCTCGGGACGCGTGGGCGCGAACAACACCGCCGAGCTCGGCACGATGGTGGTCACCGAGCAGCTCGATGCGCTGCGGGTGCTGGCGATCGATCCCATCAGCTTCCTCATCGCGCCGCGCTTCATCTCCATCGTGAGCACGCTGTTCATGATGACGCTCTTCGCCGACGCGCTCGCCCTCTTCGGCGCCGCCTACACCGGCGAAGCGCTGCTCGGCGTGAGCCCGACTACGTTCTACAACGGCCTCACGTCGGGCCTGCTCGGCTTCGGCGACGTCGCGACCGGGCTCGTGAAGAGCGTCGTCTTCGGCGTCGTCATCGGCCTCGCGAGCTGCCACTTCGGTCTCGCGACCAAGGGCGGCGCACCGGGCGTGGGCCGCGCCGTCAACGCGACGGTGATGGCGAGCGCAGCCGGCGTGTTCGTCCTCGACTACCTCACCAGCTTCGCGCTGGGCGGCTGACCTCGCGCCGTGACGACCGCCGACGGACAGAGCGAGACCATCGAGGCGCCGTACGAGGACCTCGGTACCGTCGGCGCGCTTGGCGCGGCGGCGATCGATCTGATGATCGGCGGCCGCGAGCTCTACTCGGTCTTCGTTCGCACGCTCTACTACGTCGCGCGCGGTCGCCGGGAGAAGGGCGCGCTCGTCCGGCAGATGTACGAGATCGGCAACCGCTCGGTCTTCTTCCTGTCGGTGACGATGGGCTTTCTCGGGATGATCCTGGTCTACCAGGCCGGCCTCCAGGCGAAGCGCGTGGTGCCGGACTACACGCTGCTCGGCGCCACCTACCTCGAGCTGCTGGTGCGCGACTTCGCGGCGTCGCTCGGCGCGCTGATGCTGGCGACGCGCGTGGGCGCCGGCATCGCCGCCGAGATCGGCTCGATGGTCGTGACCGAGCAGATCGACGCGCTCCGCATGTGCGCCGCCGATCCCATCGATTTCCTCATCAAGCCGCGCTTCCTGGCGAGCATCATCATGACGATG
>JAYTOQ010000518.1:0-2044 GCA_043747665.1 Polyangiaceae bacterium
GCCGCCTGCGCCGTCGCGTGCGCCGACGGCCTCGCGCCCGAGGAAGAGGAGGTCCTACGGCAGGTATGCGGCGTCCTCGAGGTCGACGTCGACGACGTCATGCGTGCCGTGGGTGCCAGGAACGACACCATCGCCGCCGCCGGCGACGCGCACGACGACGAGCCAAACCCGACGACCAAGGTCATTGCCGACCACTTCGTCGGCCATGGTTGGGTAGACCCCATGCAATCTGTGCGCGACGCCGGCATCACGGTGAGCGGCTTCGGGGCGCTCGCGCTCCAGTACCAGTCGGCGAACGGACACGTGTTGCGCATCGAGCACCACACCTGCGACGGCTCGATCCACTTCCACGTCACCGACGACGAAGACGCGGGCAGCGACCTCGTGCTCTTCGCGGACGGAGGCGAGAAGGACCTCCTCGCGCTGGTCACTTCGGTGCAGGACCAGGTGACGCTGGAGAACCTGGTGCAATACATCCCGAAGCTCCAGAACGTGGCCCGCGTGTGCCTCTTCCAGGGAGAGAGCCTCGTCGAGATCGAGAAGCCGTCGTGAGCGCACCGCCGGCCCCCCTCGCGACGCCGATGCCGTGGGACCTCGTCTCGGGCGCTTACCTCGAGGAGGTGGCGCCGCTGCTCGCGCGCTTCGCGGCCGACGCGCTCGAGATGGTGCCTCTCGCAAAGGACGCGCGCGTGCTCGACGTCGCATCGGGCCCCGGCACGCTCTCGTTCCTGGCAGCAAGAGCCGGTGCGAACGTCACCGCCATCGATTTTGCGCCGGAGATGATCGCGCTGCTGAAGGGCGCGCTCGCCAAGGAGCCGACGCTCGCGCTCGAAGCAAGCATCGCCGACGGCATGGCGCTGCCGTTCGACGACGCGAGCTTCGATGCGGCGTTCTCGATGTTTGGACTGATCTTCTTTCCCGATCGCGTGCGTGGCCTGCGCGAGCTCGCGCGCGTCTTGCGTCCCGGCGGGCGGGCGCTCGTGGGTAGCTGGGTCCCGATGAATCGCGCGCCGGTGCTGACCGCCATGTTCGGGGCGCTCGCCAAGCTCCTGCCGATGCCGCCCAACGACGGCAGCGCGCCGCTCGGCAGCCCCGCCGACTTCGAGCAGGAGATGGGCGAAGCGGGCCTCGGCGACATCTCGGTGCGCGAGGTCACCCACGGGTTCGACGTCTCGTCGTCCGACGAGGTGTGGACCTCGATGCAGCGCTCGATGGCGCCCGTCGTCATGATGAAGGCAAAGCTCGGCGCGGCGTGGCCCGCCATCGCGAGCGCGGTCGCAGACGACATGCGCGCGGAGCTCGGTCCCGGTCCGCTCCGCGTCGACTTCATCGCCAACCTCGGCGTGGCGACCCGCCGCAGGCCGTGAGCATGCCTTCGTCGACCGATTCGTTCGCCGAGACGCTGGCGTCCTGCGTCACCATCGATGACTTCGAGGAGGCGGCACGCGCTCGGCTCCCGCCGATGGCCTTCGACTACTACCGCTCCGGCGCCGACGAGGACTCGCCACGACCACGCGGGAGGACGTCGCCGCCGCCGCCCCGGAGCGATCTCGCCGTGCTCGCCGAGACGTGTGCCCCGCGGCCGCTCGTGGTGAAGGGCCTCGTGCGCGGAGACGACGCGCGCGCGGCGCTGGGGCTCGGCGCGCGAGCGGTGTTCGTGGGCCGACCGGTGCTGTGGGGACTCGGTGCCGCAGGAGAGGCCGGCGTGGCGCGCGTCCTGGCCGGCGGATCTGGTCCGCCCCTCGCGCCTGCCGCCTTGATCGCCGCGATTGTTGCCGCTGCAGCAACAATCCGTTCGTCCGAGGTTGGCTATTCGACGGCAACGCCGAGGCGCATCTTCGCATCAGTCGAGTACGCGAAACAGTCGACAGCCGGCGCGCCAGACCTCGAGAAGACCACCATGCAAACGTCCAGCAGCACCGAAGGCACGACCCCGGCTCGCACCACCACCTGGACCATCGACGGCTCGCACACGAACGCGACGTTCAGCGTGCGCCATCTCATGATCTCGAACGTGCGTGGCGAGCTCCAGAAGGTCAGCGGC
>JAYTOQ010000519.1:0-2985 GCA_043747665.1 Polyangiaceae bacterium
AGCGGACGCAACTGGCGTAGGGCCGGTCACGGCGATCACGGGCGCAGCCCCGGCGGCCGGCGCCACAACCGGAGCGGGCGCCACAACCGGAGCGGGCGATGCGGGCGGCGATGCCGGCGATGCGGGAGGCGCGGTGGGAGGCGATGTGGGAGGCGCGGTGGGAGGCGCGGTGGGAGGATCGAAGATCTTCGACGACATCGCCGGGCCGTAGGTCATGAGCGCGGTGCCGATGGCCTTGCCGCGCGCGGTCTTCGCGAAGATGTCGGAGTAGCCGACGCTGAGGTTCGTCGAGACGTAGACGAGCGCGTCGTAATAGCTCTTCACCTTCGGGTTGTGACCGCGCTCTGCCTTGTAGAACATCCACGCGCCGCCGAGCACCGCAGCCAGGACGCTGCCCATCGGGTCACGCGCGAAACCGTCGCGGACGCCGCCCTTCAAGCGATCGAGCGCGTCTTTTCCCATGTCCGGTGACGTGGCGGCAGCGATAGCCGCGAGCAGCAGGAGCGGGCGCGAGTTCATACGAAAGTGATGCTACGCCCTCGAATCGGCGCGCGTCGAGGCGCACGAGAACGGGCGCGCGCACCCCGCACGCTCGCGCTACGCTCGCCGCCACGGTCATGCTTGCGCACTTCCTCGCTGTTGCGCTGTCGTTTCCGTGCGTCGTCTACACGGTGCTCCTCGGCATCGCCCTCGTCTACTGGGTCTTCGTGATGGTGGGCGCGATCCATCTCGACGGCGCTGACGGCGCAGCGGACGGAGCGCTCGACGGCGGCGCGGACGCCGCGGCCGACGGCCTCGACGGCGGCGGCGGTCACGCCGATGGCGGCGGCCATGATGGCGGCGACGCCGGCGACGGTGGCGCGGGCGACGGCGCGCATCACGGCGTCATGGCCGGCCTGATGGCGTCGCTCAAGCTGCGGTCCGCGCCGGCCACGCTCGTGATGAGCGTGATCATCCTTTTTTCATGGCTGTTCAGCATCTTCGGCATGCAGGCCTCGGCGGCGTGGCTGCCGGACGGCCTGCTCGGCCTCGCGCGCTTCGCGGTACTCCTGATCGCGCCGGTGCTCGCGCTTCCGTTCACCTCGATCGCGGTGCGCCCGCTCGCGCGCATCTTCGTGACGCCGAGCGCCGCGAAGCACGAGAGCCTCGTCGGCAAGGTGTGCACCGTGCGCACCGGCACGGTCACGGATCGCTTCGGTGAGGCGCTCCTCGAGGATGGCGGCGCAGGGCTGGTCGTGCGCGTGCGCGTCGACACCGGCGAGACCCTGAAGCGCGGCGACCAGGTGGTCATCGTCGGCTACGACAGCGAACGCCAGGAGTTCACGGTGGCCCCGATGGACAATCTCCTCGACGAGCGCCCGACCGAGGACGCCGCGGGAGCGGCGGAAGAAGGCAGCGCGAAGAAGCGACGAGCACGTTGACGGCGCTCTTCAGCGAGCGTCAGCGCGCGACCACCGAAGCTCGCGCGATGGCCACCACGATGTCGACCGCTTCGGTCGGGAGCACCACGTCGGCGGTGAAGTAGGGCGCTCGCCACGTGAGCTCGACGAGGCCGTCAGCGACGGAGAACCTCCACAAGATCGGAGCGACGACGACCAGCGCCGCAGACACCTCCGGTGTCAAAAGAGTGCGTGCGATGGCGTCGTCACCGCGGACGAAGAGCGCATCCCGCGTCGCGGCATCGTCGGGGATGTGCTCGTGAACGATCCCACGCCGGGCCACCCAGCCGACGATCCCCGCCCGCCGGCGCGGCACGGCGACGAACGATCCGGGAGTGCGTGGGATCGAAGCGCGGAGGATTCCGCGCGTTCGCCGATACGCCGTGCCGAAGACGACGTAGTCGGCGACGCCGATGACCGATGCCGCGAGCGCGACACCGTCGCGTGAAGCCGTCGCTCCGGCCGACCAGGTCTCTTCGACCTGCGCGCCCGCCAGCTCGAAACGCGCCGGCAGAAGGGCAGACGCTCCGAGATCCACGTCAGTCGGACCGATGCCCGTGAGGTGCCTCGGTCTCCGGGGACGCGGTAACGCGGCGAGGGCGAGGGCGGGGGTGGGGCCCTCGCGATAGGCATCGCCGGTTGCTGCGCGCTGGGGAGCCACTCCTGCGGTGTCCATGGCGTCACATCTTCAGGTGAAAAGGGAGCTCGACGCACGCGCCGACCGTCGCGAACTTCACACCGAGGCGAAAGCAGGCTTCCGGCTTGCCGTTGGCGTCCTTGTCGCGAAGGCCGACGCTCATCTCGGCGCCGACGCCTACGCCGACTCCGACGGTGACACTGTTTGCCTCGTTGCCAAAGGTCCCTTCGGCCGCGACCTCGACGAAACCTATTCCACTGTTCACTCCCGTACTGCCGTCGGAATTGTGGATCCCGATGTGAGCGTTGGCTGTCCCTGCCTCTGCGCCGATCGCCACCTTGGAGTCCGAAAAACCGACGCGCAGCGCCGTCGCCTGCAGTTCGTGCTCCGCGCCGATCTGAACCGACACGCTCATCGCCTCCACCTCGCCGCCTCTCGTATCGCGACCCTTCACGATCGCGATACCCGCGTGGAGCGCATGCCCTCCCTCGGAATAGCCAGCCTCGGCATAAGCGCCGCTCGCGAGATTCCGCTCTTGCGTGCGCGTCGCGTTGTTGGTGGCCTTCGGACCGGGCAGCGGCGGCCGCGGCGGGCCGAACGGCGTTTGGTCCTTCGGCTCGTTCCAGTCGACATCGAGCATGCACGACTGGCGCGGCTTCTCCGACTGTCCAGCTGACGTCGCCGCCGCGTTGGATTCGTCGTCCTGCGTGGGCTCGTCACCTGGCAGGCGGCACGATGCATTCTCGCGGCGGTTGATCGAGTCGGTCATGGAGCGTGTGTCGGCCGATGTCGCTCGCCGGTTGCGTGCGAACGACACGATGCGTGCATGCGCGTCAGCGCGACCATGCGCCCCCAAGATAGCCCCTCCATTCCTCGGTCGGGTGTGCGAGGCTTCCCGGCCGATCGACG
>JAYTOQ010000520.1:0-6952 GCA_043747665.1 Polyangiaceae bacterium
GCGGCGCGATAGTGACGATAGCCCATTAGACATCGATATGTGGCTAGAGGTCGCAATGCAATTGTGGAAGTCCACAATCGCCGACCTGCCTGACAGGCCGCGCGAGTCGAGAAGTCGGAACGAGTCGTAAACGTGCGACGCGGTCCAAGGGCGCGAATCGCGGGCTTCGATGGCGAACGTCTACGCGTCGCGCCGGTGAGTTTCCGAGAAGCTCATCGCGTCCGAATACGCGCCGGTCGTGCGGACGCGGTTCTTTACGCTGACCACCTACCTCTACGCCGAGCGGGAAGGAGAAAGCGCTCACTTCGGAAGCGACTTCGACGTTGACCATGGGGATCGTAGGCGAGATCGTCGTGGAAGGGCGGCGACGCGAGTCCTGCGGGACTGCATTTGCCGAACGCGAACGGCCCACGACGAACGGGCCGCGTCCGTTGCCCCCAGTACGAACGTCGCCCGTCCTCTCGGACCCACATGCGGGAACCCGCTACGCAGTCAGCCACCCCCGACGTGAAGACGCTCACTTCCTGTAGTTTGCCGCCTTGCGTCCCACATTCGCTTCGCGCTCATCTCTACTCGTCGGCAGTCTTCTCCTCGTCGCTTGCGGTGGCTCGGTCCCGCAGCCGCGTAACCCCGGCGTCCAGGGCGAGCGGCCGTCGCCGCTCGGACAGTCCTACACGCTGAATCCGCTGCCGAGCGACGACGACTCGCTCCTCACGCAGCTCGCTGGGGCTTTCGAGGGAAGATCGGCATCGCCGCTCAACGGAATCTCCATGGTCGTTGAGATTGAGGTGGTCCTGCCCCGATCCGTCTGAGCATTCGTCACAATTTGCCCTCGCTACTTAGTACTTCGAGCGCGAGGGCGACGGGAGCGATGTATTCGAGGCCCCGTCGTAGGGTGACCGCACCAGGTCGACCGCTGCTTGCGTGCCCGGCGTACCCGCCGAGGTCGGCGAGCCATCGGACAGCTTACCCGATGGTCGGCGTGTCGTTCGGCACGTGCTCGGTGCGCTTCGCATGCCGGCGCTTCATAATGATGAGTGCTTTGATCTCATGCTCGCTGAGCATCGTGAGCGCGGAGTGCAGTCGACACCCGCGTGGGCATCGGCGCGAGGTTCTGAGTCTTCTCGAATTAGGGGTTGTCCCTGATTTCAGCTGAAGGACCACCGACGACGGTCGCCCCGCGACACGCGCTTCGGAGACGTCGGCACGCTGATATCGTCGGCGCATGTCCGGCGGGCCCATCCTCGTCGCGCTGACGCTCCTTGCCTGCGGCGCCCCGCGTGAAAATGCCCGCGCGCCGGCCGATGCCAAGTGCACGGCGGCGGGCGATGCGGGTTTGGTCCCCTCGACGTGAGCTCACGGGGCGCCGAAGGGCGATGCCAAGAGCGACGCTGACTCCGCCGAGCCGCCGGTGTCGCCGCGCGCCCGCTTCTTTCCTGGGCCCGACGTTGCCGACGGCGAGAAGCGGTCGCGCGTGAAGACCGCCGTCCTTCTCTTCGCGGCGCCGAACGACCGCGAGAGCGAGCCTCCGAGCGACACGAGCATCGTCATGGTGAAGCGTCTGAGCTTCGAGCCGGTGCTCTGCGTGCTCGCCGGAAAGCTCGCGAGCGGGCTCAAGTGCGCCGAGGCCATGCCTGCCCAGACCACGGTCCGCACCACGGCGGGCGGAACGTTCGACGTCCAGCGACGCACGAGCCCCTTTCACGACACCGCCGGGCAGAAGACCTATCCAGCACCGTACGCACCGTCGTGCTGCATGTATAATACATGTTTAGGCAAGACGATCCCGTACACGCCCGTCGACGAGGGTTACGGCGTGCTCCACTCCGACCGCACCGTGCTCGCCATCTGGCCGAAGGATGCCGAGATCGACCTCGAGGCCGCGACGCCCGAGACGTTCAATGTCTCCAAGAAGACCGAGTGGGGCGGCCTGTCGGGCGCACCCACGGCGGCCGCATGCGAATACATTCCGATCGCGACGACCGACATCGACGGCGACAAGCACCGCGAGATCCTCGTCTACGAGCGCTGGGCGAACGACTACGGCCTGTTCGTCGTCCCGTCCGAAGGGAAGCCCGCCAAGCCCGCCCTCTTCCGCTTCTCGTGCGGAAATATCTAAATGAGGTGGGGCCGGAGGCCTCGTGCGATGAGCGTAGCGCCGGCCATCCACCGCGCAGCCTCCGTTGCACGTGACGGCGGTGCCGGACCTGAAGCACGAAGGCCTGCCACACAGCGCGTTGCATGTCGCGACCGAGCCGCTCGCAAACCCGGTGTCGGTGGCGGGGAATCCGCAGACGCGTCGCAGAAAGCAGACAGAAAGGCAGCGCAGCGCTTGGCACGAGCCTTCGCATCGCGTGGCACAACGCGGAGCGCCATGACAGCGCGATCACCTAACTTCGCGCAGCGTTGAATAGCCCGGGGCCGCGCGCGTCTCTCCCTGCCTATGGCCTTCCTGCGCATCCGGACCAAAAATAGCTTCGGCGCCCTCTCTCTCGTGTCCGCGCTCGGCCTCGCCGGCCTCTTCGCGTGCACCGCCACCAACACGCAGTTCGTGACCGCGTCCGGTGACGGCGGCGCCCCGGGCGACCAGAGCACGCTGCCCGAGATCGGCGCCGACACGCTGGGCGGAAAGTGCTCGGGCTATGGGACCTCGATCGGCGACACGGCGCTCTTCCCCACCGACGCGTGTCCGGGCGGCGCGTGTCTCGTCGATGCGCGCACCGGCCTCGAGCTCTATTGCTCCGCGAGCTGTGACAACGCGCGATGTCCGACCGGCTGGCTCTGCCAGGACGTCTCGGTGGGCGGCCCGAAGCGCGCATGCTTCCGTGATCCGAACGCGCCGCCCGACGCCGGCGCACCCGACGCGAAGCCGGCCGTGGTCGACTTCCGCGACGCGCGTCTGCCGGCGTACAAGGGCAGCAGCCAGACGCAGACGACAGTGGCGCTCCGCGACTTCGCTGACCCGTCGGGCGCGACGCGCGATCTCGTTATCGTCCTCGTGGACGGCGCGTGGTCCATCTACGACAACAAGCAGATGGCGGATCTCGACGCCGCCGCCGCGCTCTACCGCGCGGAGCTGGTGAGCGTGCTCAGCGAGGGCACGATGGCGGGGACCGGCGCAACGCCCGCGGATTTCACGAAATGGCGTGCAAAGTACACGCATGTCGACATGTCCCTCGATCCCGAGCTCGCGCAGCTCGGCTCCGGGCTCGGCGCCATCACCGCGCTCCCGACGTGGTTCGTGTTCAGCGCGCGCACCATGAAGCAAATCGCGACGGAGCAGGGGTACCTGACCCCCGACGTGCTCGCGTCGACGGTGGAGACGTGGCGCACGCTCGCGAATAAGTAGCTCCCCGCGCTCGCACGTCCGCGCTCACATGCACGCGCTCAGCGCGGTGTTGCACAGGCCGCTCGCGCACTCCTTGTCGCGCTCGGCGAGTGCTTCGGAGCGCTCATCCCGGAAATGTAGCGCACGGCCCGCTCGCCCAGCGACCAGACCGAATCCTCGAGACCGACCGCGAGCACGAGCAGAGCCAGGAGCGACATCGGCACTTACTGCCCCGCCTGACCGCGAGCGCGCTCGATGGTCAGCGCGATGGCCGCCTCGAGCGCGGCGATGGTGAAGGGCTTGTCGATCTGCACGTTGTCGATCCGTCCGAGAAATGCGCGCGCCCGCTCCATGAACGCGCCGCCGGTGACGAAGACGAAGCGGCGTTCGAGTCCCGGTTGCTCCACGGAGACTTGCTGGTAGAGATCCATCCCGCTCACATCGGGCATGAGCAAATCGCAGACCACCGCGTCGAAGGCGGCGTCGCCGCGCAAGAGTTCGAGCGCCGCCTCCCCTGAGGTCGCTGTCACGACATCGTGGTGCGACATCAACGTGCGGACGCTGCGGACGATCGCCGGTTCGTCGTCGATGATCAGCACGCGCCAGCGCCGGGACTCCATCGCCTTCGAGTATAGATCACCCTCAGGCGGTCTTCGCCGCGGCAGCGTCGGTCAGGCCGAGCTCGGCGACCGCGAGGTCGCGCATGCGAAATTTCTGCACCTTGCCCGTGACGGTCATCGGAAACTCGCTGACGACCTTCCAGTAGCGCGGGATCTTGTAGGTGGCGATCTTGCCCCGGCAGAAGCCGTCGAGCTCGGAATCCGTGACCGTCGCCCCATCACGGACGCGCACCCAGGCCATCACCTCTTCGCCGTACTTCACGCTCGAAACGCCGATCACCTGCGCCTCGCTGATCGCGGGGTGGGTGTGCAAGAACTCCTCGACCTCGCGCGGATACACGTTCTCGCCGCCGCGGATGATCATGTCCTTGATGCGGCCGACGATGTTCACGTAGCCCTCGCCGTCCATGGTCGCGAGATCGCCGGTGTGCATCCAGCCTGCGCGATCGATCGACGAGGCTGTCGCCGCTTCGTTCGCCCAGTAGCCGATCATCACGCTGTAGCCGCGCGTGCAGAGCTCGCCGCGCTCTCCGCGCGGGACGGTGGCTCCCGACTCGGGGTCGACGATCTTCACCTCGACGTGCGGATGCACGCGGCCCACGGTGCCCACGCGCTTGTCCAGCGGATCGCCCGCGCCGGTCTGCGTGGAGACGGGCGACGTCTCGGTCATGCCGTAGCAGATGGTCACGTCGCGCATGCGCCACGATCCGCAGAGCGGCGTGAAACGACCTACCCGGTAGACGTGCGCTTCCGGCTTTCGCGCTCGGCTCGTACGCGAAGGCGAAAGGCCTGGGGGCTCTCTCCCGTTCGCTTGCCAAACACCTCGGTGAAGGCGCGTACCGAATCGAAGCCGGAGTCGTCGGCGATGACGATGAGCGAGTGATCCGAGCCGACGAGGAGCGTCTTGGCGCGCTCCGTCCGAAACGCGTGAACCTCGTCGCGGAAGCTCGTTCCGAGATCGGCCAATTTTCTCTGCATGCTGCGCACGGACAGCCCGAGCGCGCGCGCGATCTCGTCGGGTGTGCCTCGCCCCGCTGTGGATGTGAGGTGATTGCGGAGCCGAATGGCGAGCGCTGGTCGGCCGAAGACGGCCTCGCGCATCTCGGAGAGCTCGGCGAGGACCTCCCCGCGGTTGTCGATCCCCAGCCACACGAGGGCGTCGTCCTCGTCGGTGAAATGATTCACCGGGTAGCGCACGTGGATCAGGTTGTAGAAGCCGAGCACCATCGCCCCGATGGGACCGCTCGGCCGGAGGATCGCTTGGCGCGTGATCGTTCGCGCGAAGCCCTCCTGGCGATCGCGAACACCCTGGTACATGACGTCGAAACCCTCGAAATCCACGCCGGTGACGGCGCGCATGTCGACGAGCGACACGTGCGGCGTCACGAGCCCGGTATCGAGCAGACGGACGTACAGGCGGAGGGACTCCGGATCGGGATGACCCCACACCGCCTGGCCGTCGAACCCCGGCGACTGCTGAAAGAAGACGAAGCAGCGGCCTACGTAATATTTACCGGCGGGGGCTCTTTCGAATTCTTCAGGCGTGGCGCAGGGGGTCAACCCAGCGAATATATCGCGACTGTCAAGGCTCGCTCCAGTAGACGACGCCCGATTTCGTGATCGCGGGGGCATCGCCGTAGAACGCCATGGCAATTTTTCCTGATTTCGTGAGGGCCCCACTCATGTAGGCGCCGTGGGGCGTGGTCGTGCCCGCCGCGCCGGCGCTTCCGATCTTGAACGTGGTGAGATCGCTCGCGCGCCAGAATTTCGGACCAGGGAACGCCGAGCCGTCGGAGTCGTCCGACTGCGAGAGGGCCACGATCCCGCCTCTTCCGTCATCGAGAAGGGCCTGGGTGTCGGGGGTGTTGACGGTCCCGTCGAGCGGAAGGAGCAGAGGCGCCGACCAGGTTGCGCCGTCCGACGACGAAAAGAACTGGAGGTTACTGTTGTCGTTCGTTCCGTTGCTCAAACGTGAGAGGACGCGCGGACTGGTTCCATCGAAGGCGAGCGCGGTGGAGCTGTTGTCGTTCTGCTTGTTCGCGGAGTCCATGATGAGCGTTCCGAGCGTTCCCGGACGGAAGAACATGAGCTTCGTGTTGTACATGGCGGCAGGAGCGACGAAGGCGGCGATGGCGGGAACGCCTTTGCCGTCGAGGGCGAGGCCGAGGTGGAACTCGGCGCCGCGGGCGTAGCCGTCGTAGACGGCGTCGAGGCCGTCCTTCATGATTTCCTGGGTGAACGGCGCGCCCGTGGCTCCGCCGGTGGCGAGGATGATACCCGTCTCGCACGGCGGCAAGTTGCCGCCCGACGCGGGCCCGCACGCTTCGCTGGTCTGGGTGTAGGCAACGTACGTCTTGCCGCCGCCGAGGGCGATCTGCGGATCGTTTACCTCCTCGATGTCGCCTGCCTCGCCGGAGGTCTCGACGCCGTGGACCGACACCTTCGCGCCCGCGCCGAACGTCTTGCCGCCGTCGGTGGAGAGGGAAACGAACGCGGCGTTCGTCGCATTCGGCATCTTGATGAAGTAGAGCTTCCTGTAGGCGATGCCGATTCTCCCATCGACCGGGTCGGTCGTGATCGAGATGTCGCGCCGGGGAGCCCTGCTCTGGAGCCCGATGCGGCTGTCGATCATGATCGGAGCGGCCCACGCCCCTGCGCAGGGATCCCAGCGGACGCTGTAGAGCGTCGCGGTCGTCGCGGTAGCGTCGTTCACGAAGTAGGCAATGACCGGATATCCGTCCTTCGACAGCGTCATGGCCGTGTGGGGGCCGACGTCGGTGTTCTCGACCGTGCTCGGCGGAACGACCTGCGTGTAGCCCGTGGCGGGCGCCTTGTTACACGTGGCCGGTTCTCCGCCGTCGGCGTTGATCTGGTTGTCCTGGTTCTTGGTAGAGCTCGAGGAGCAGCCGGAGACGCCGGCAAGAAGGACGACGCAAGGAAAAGAGAACGTGCGGAACCGAGATGAAATAAGCATGCGCCTCCAATGAGTCGTGAGTGTTCCAGT
>JAYTOQ010000521.1:0-1812 GCA_043747665.1 Polyangiaceae bacterium
AGCCGCAGCGCTGGCGAAGCGATCGAGACGCCTCTTCCGCGACGGGCCGAACGGCGCCATCACGTTCATCGTGCCGAGCGCGGCCATCTCCAGCTCGACGCACGAGCCCGCTTGCGAGTCGGCGGGCACCTCGACGGCGAAGCCTTGCTGCATCGCATCGGTGGCCGTCGCCATGATGCCGATCTCGGTGAGGCATCCCGTGAGCACGAGCGTGTCGATCTTCATCTCGTCGAGGACACTCGTGAGCTCGGATTCGTAGAAGGCGCTGTAGCTCGGCTTCTTTACGATGCGGTCGCCGGACTGCGGGGCGAGCTCGTCCCAAACCTCGGTGCCGGAGGTTCCCTTCACGGCGTGCGTGCCCCACACGTCGAGATCGGGATCGTCGACCTCGTGTTCGTCGATGACGTAGACGATCGGCACGCCGGACGCGCGCGCTGCGTCGATGCGCTTCCGGAGCGCGGGCACGACCTCGCGAGCGCGCGGCACCTCGAGCAGAGAGCCGGGCTTCAGGTGATCGTTGATCATGTCGATGATTACGAGCGCCTTGCGGGTGGTCCGGCGCGAGAGCGACTCGAGCACCTTCGCGCGGAGCTCGGCAGGCGGAGCGCTCGGCTCCTCGGCGCGGCCGAGCGTCGCCAGGACCTCGCGAGCATCGCGGACCGCGGTCCGGAGCTCGGGCGCGGCCATCATCAGGATGCCGTCCTCGACGCGCTCGGGACGTCCGGCGAGGACGAACGCCGTCAGATCGGCCAGCTTCTCGGCCGCTGCTTCTGCGCTGGGGTCGCCGGCATCCGGCTTCTTGCGGTCGCTCATCACGTCACTTCCTCGAACCGTCGGGCATCGGGTGGCGACGGGTTCCGTCGCGCCGCTTGTACCCTATTCATATTGTTGTCGTTTTGACGCCTAACAAGCCTCAGTGAGCGTTGAAGTCGTGGGTCCGTCGATCCCGGCGATAAGGGGACTTTCACTCGTCACGAGTGGTCCTGCAACACCTACGCGGGCCAGGAGCATCCGGATCCGTGCCATTCGCAGCGCTGCGAAGAGTCCTTTGCGCTTTTACAGTGTAGCTGGAACGGTCACCCCTAGGCGACGTTGCGCGCTTTACGGCAGCGACCCAGAGGCGGTCTCATGGGCCGGTGACCGCCCCCATCTTCGGCTTCAACGCAGCGCGTTCCTCGATCGTCGAGGACGTCGTGCATCGCATCACCACGCAGACCCGGGATCCGCTGCTCGTTCTGAACGAGGCGGCGTACATGGAGACGCGGCGCCTCCATAGCTCGCACGGCCCCGAGCTCGCCGAGTGGCGTTATCTCGCCGGTCATCTCGGGCGCATGAGCGACGGCGAGCTGCGGGACAAGCTCCGCGTCTACGCCGAGCGCTACGCCTGGGACGTCGCAGGCAACTTCGACGGTCGCGTCTACAAGTTCGCTTCCAAGGCGATGGCTCCGCTGCTCGGCGCGCTCATGTCGCCGCGCGCGACGCTGCGCCACCTGAGGCAGTCGTTCGACCTCACCGCGCTCGACGGGCGCATCCTCGTGCAGGGACCGCGCGAGCACATTCGCAAGCTCACCGAGATCGGCACCGTCATCTACACGCCGACGCACCTCTCGAACCTCGACTCCGTCGTGTTCGGCTTCGCGATCGAGCGCGCGGGTCTGCCGCCGGCAGTGTACGGCGCGGGCAAGAACCTCTTCACGAACCCGGTGCTCAGCTACTTCATGCACAACCTCGGCGCCTACCGCGTCGATCGACGGCTGCGTCACTCGCTCTACAAGGACGTGTTGAAGACCTACTCGACGGTGATGCTCGAGA
>JAYTOQ010000522.1:0-2010 GCA_043747665.1 Polyangiaceae bacterium
GCCGCATTCGCCGACAAGACCCAGCTCGAAGGCCTGACGAGCCCTGCGGTGTTCTTCGACACGTTCCCGCTCGGCGACAGCAACGGCACCGAGCTAGCAACGGGCTGCGGATACCCCAGCATCCGCAGCGCAAACACCGCGTTCAAGGGCGGCGCCTACTCGCCGCACATCGCGGAGGGCGTGAACGCCGCCGCCGAGAACGAGCTCGTCTGCTTGAAGGGCACGCTGATCACGGCGCAGACGGCGATCATCCATGCCGTCGGGATCAACGCGACAGACGTCGACGTCATCGCCAAGGCCAACGCCAAGGTCATCTGGTCCGCGCGGACCAATATCGATCTCTACGGCAACACCGCGCCGGTCACGCTGCTGAAGACCATGGGCGTGACCATGGGGCTCGGCACCGACTGGCTCGCCTCCGGCTCGATGAACATGCTGCGCGAGTTGGCATGCGTCGATGCGCTCAACGACAAGTACTTCGCCAAGGCCTTCGACGATCGCGCCATCGTCGAATTGGCGACCAAGGGCTCGGCCACTGCACTGAAGCTCGACTCCGAGATCGGCTCGCTCGCCGCCGGTCACCTCGCTGACATCGCGATCTTTTCGACCGCGCCCGGCAAGGACTACCGCGCGGTGATCGCGGGCTCGCCGGAGGACGTGCTGCTCGTTCTTCGCGGCGGCAAGGTCATGTACGGCGACGCGGCGCTCGTCGAGGCGCTCTCCCCCGGTTGCGCCGACCTGCCGATGTGCGGATTGACGAAGAAGGTTTGCGTGGATACGCCCGGCGTCACGCTCGCGGATATCACCGCCGCCGCGGCCGCGAGCTATCCCCTCTTCTTCTGCAGGGGCGAGGTCCCGACGGACGAGCCGAGCTGCGTGCCGTATCGCGACACGTACCCCGACGGCACGTCGGCCACCGATCGCGACGGCGACGGCGTTCCCGACGCCACCGACGATTGCCCGGACGTGTTCAATCCGCCGCGGCCGCTCGACGGTACCAAGCAAGCTGACGTCGACGGCGACGGCGTCGGCGACGCGTGCGACGGGAAGCCGCTCGACGCCGCAGTCAAGTAGGCTGCCGCCGTGAAGACGTTGCTCGCCGCGTGCGCGCTCGTTGCTTTGCTCGCTGTGGCCTGCGGCGCGCGACGCGTCTGGGTTCCCATCGGCAGCACGGGAAGCGTCGACGTGCTCGACACAACGGCCGGGACCCTTACGCGGGTCGACGGCTTCGACACCGTGCAACGCGAAGCACGCGGTCAGATGCGGGTCTGCGCCATCGACGTGAAGACACTGAAGCTCGGAGCGTGCGTGAAAGTGCCTGCCCCCATCGACGGCGTGGTGTACGTCGCGGCGACCAAGGAGGTGTGGGTGACGGCGCCGCACGACGGCAAGCTCTTCGTCCTCGACGCGGTAAAGCCGGCGCAGCCCGAAGCGAAGATGATCATCCCGCTCGCCGGCGAGCCGGAGGGCTACGCCATCGACGAGTCGCGCGGGGACTTTTACGCGAGGTTGCTACAATGCGACAGCGTTCATGACTGACGTCCTCGTCTTCGGCTATGCCGCGCAGGGCGCATCGACGGCGATGCGCGAGCGGGTCGCGCAGTTCTCGGCAGTGCTCGGTGCGCTGGCGAAGGCCGAGCTCGCGGTCTACGAGGCCGCGTCCTACGAGGACCTGGCGCGCGCGGTCGTTGCGGGCGAGGTCGACTTTGCGTGGCTGCCACCGCTCGCGTTCGTGGCGCTCGAGCGCCGGAATGCCGTCGAGCCCCTCGTGTCGGCGCAGCGTGGAGGAGACACCGCGTTCTACTCGGCGATCATCGTCGCGAAGGGCTCGGACCTCGAGACGCCGGAGGACCTCGCGGGCGCCCGTGCAGCATGGGTCGATCCCTACAGCGCGAGCGGCTACGTCGTCCCCCGCGCGGGCCTCGCAGCGGTCGGCATCGATCCGCGCGTCGCGTTCGCGGAGGAGCGCTTCTGGCATTCGCACGAGGCGGTGGTCCGTGCCGTCGTCGC
>JAYTOQ010000523.1:0-26669 GCA_043747665.1 Polyangiaceae bacterium
GAAGCACATGGTCTTCGCGAAGGCGTCGTCCTTCAAGGAGCATGAAGCTCGCGGCATCGAGTACTGGCAAAGGGCGACCGCCGGCTCCAAGTTCCAAGCGATCGTCGAGCTCGTCGAGGCGGGGTGTTATCTTTCGGGAGCCGATGATCCTCGCCCCGGATTTGATCGATCTACTCACGGAGTTGCAAAGCTCGGGAGCTGAGTATCTCGTCGTCGGCGGATGGGCAGTCGGCGTGCACGCCGAGCCTCGTTACACCAAGGATCTCGATCTTCTCATCGGTTCGTCGCCGACGAATCTAGCGCGCGTGGTCGACGCTCTCACGCGTTATGGCGCCCCCGCCGCGCTCGTCGATCAGGTGCGCACGATGACACCCGACGAGTTTGTCTTCTTCGGCGTTCCGCCGGCTCGCGTCGACCTCGAGAGGTTCCGCGGCGCGTGACCGCACTGCGTCGCGTTTCAGCCGGTCACTTGAAGACGCCGCTGCCGTCCTGCTTGCAGTTGACGCACTCGGGGTCCATGGCGTTCGCGGCGCTTTCGCACTTCGACGGGCAGTACTGCACGCGGTTGAAGACGACCGAGCCGCCCGAGCCGTCGTCGACCTTGTCGCAGAGCACCGATTCGCCCTGCACGGTCATCTCGCCGTAGCCGCCCGTGGTGCGCCACTTCAGCGCGCAGTCGGAGTTGGCGGGGGTGCTCGTCCACGCGCCGAGCGGCGGGAACGTCTGTTCGACGTTCTCCTTGATGTAGTCGGCCTCGACGCAGATCTTGTCCATGATCGCGCAGTCGGTCGGGAGCGGGTTCTTGATGTCGCCGGCCTTGAGCTGGTAGCAGACCTTGAAGTGACCGGCGCAGTCGACGGTCAGCGTGTCGGTGGTCCAGTTGGAGGTGGGCTTCATGGGAGGCGCAACCGAGCCGGCCGGCAGCGGCGGACAATCAGCCTGACCCACGGGCTTCGGCGTCGAGCCCATGCCGTCCGTCACCGTCGACACCGGATACGGATGCTGCGTGTCGCCGTTGTATTCGAAGAAGCACGGCGACAGATTCGCGAGCTTCCACGAGCCGAGTGAGAAGCACTTGCATGCGTCCTTGCCTTTGGTCGCGCCGCTCGCGGGAAGCACCTCGCCGAGGCACGGTCCCCACTGCTTGGCGTTCTCGTTGACCTGCGTGCACGTGGTCATGCCGTCCTTGCAGACGCCGTTGTGACGGTTGATGCGAAGGCCCGTCCAGCACGCGGCGGTCGCGCCGACGGTATCGCAGCCGCAGCCCGGCTTGTTCTTGTCGCTCGGGCACTCCGCCGTGCCACCCACGGTGGGCGCAGCGGGACCGCCGTCGAGCACGCAGAACTTCGGCGGCGGATCATTCGCGAACGGATCGCCGCCATCGGGCTGGCCCACCGGATTGAACGTCCCCGATTCGAGCGCGGTGCCCGCCTCGGGGTCGGCGAAGGCACTGCCTCCGTCCGAGCCGCACGCGGGCGAGCCGACCATGACGATGGTGACGGACGCGAGCGCGCCCAGGCTTGCGAGGACACTACGCGAGGAGGGAAGCATGGCGCTCAATCAGTAAAGCACATGGATTCCGGAGCGTCAGATGGGCTCCGGTCGATCCACGGTAGCCACACGAAAATTCCCGCAGAGCGGGACTCACTTCGTGACGGGAAGTCGTCGCTTGCCGCCCGGGCCGCCGCTGCGATCGATCACCGGCGCGCCGCCGCCGTCGTCGCTCATCTCGTCGGCGCGCTTCGCGACCACCTCGACGACCTTGTCGGCGAGGTCCATGAACGCGCGCGCGATGGGGCTGTCGGGCGCAGCTTGCACCACCGGCGTTCCCTTGTCGCCCCACTCGCGAACGGTCTGGTCGAGCGGGATCTGTGCGAGGAGCGGAGCGTTCGCGAAGTCGGCGACCGCCTGACCGCCGCCGCTCCCGAAGAGCTCGTGCTTGATGCCCGCGGGATCGATGAACCAGCTCATGTTCTCGACGACGCCGAGCACCGGGATGTCGACCTTCACGCACATCGAGACGGACTTGAAGACGTCGTCGGTGGCCACGTTTTGAGGCGTCGTGACGATGACGGCGCCGGTGACGCTCGTGCGCTGCGCGAGCGAGAGCGCGACGTCGCCGGTGCCGGGCGGGAGATCGAGCACGAGGTAATCGAGATCACCCCACGCGACGTCCTTGAGGAACTGCTGGAGCGCGCCGTGGAGCATCGGTCCGCGCCAGATGACGGCGCTGCGTGGGTCGTCGAGGAGGAAGCCGATCGACATGAGCTTGATCCCGAAGCGCTCCAGCGGATCGATGGTCTTGCCGTCGCTCGACACGGGACGTCCGGCCACGCCGAGCATCGTGGGGATGGAGGGCCCGTAGATGTCGGCATCGAGGAGGCCGGTGCGGTAGCCGCGCTTCGAGAGCCCCATTGCGAGGTTGGTCGCGGTGGTGCTCTTGCCGACGCCGCCCTTGCCGCTCATCACGAGGATGACGTGTTGCACGGAGGCGAGCGGATCGTCGGCGCTCGCGGGTCGGCTCTTACGCGCGTGATCGGTGACGGTCTCGGACATGCATTCGGAAGTAAGCCCCTCGGGCTAGGGCGTCAACGAGAACGGCTGCTCGCGCTGCGCCGAGGTGGCGACGACGTACACTGTCCAGCCGCCCCTCGCGAAGATCGTGAGCTGCCGATGCGTCGCCACGCGCAGCTTGCCGACGATGGCTGGGCTCGACGCGGACACGGTGCCCTCCTGCCCGCCCGCGAGCGTGAAGAAGCGGCTCATCATGCGCGCCGGAACGGTGCCCGTGCCCGCAGAGCGATCGAAGAAGCACCGGAGCTCGACGCCGCGACCGTTGGGGTTCGCGGCGGTGACCGCGTTCAGCGAGACCACGACGTTCTCGGGCGGCGCGGCGGCATCGCTCGGCGCCCACGTGACGGCCAGCTCCTGCGCGGTGGTCACCGGGACCACGGCAGCGGCGTCGGCGGGCGAGCTGATCGCGAGGTCCTGCGAAGGCACGTGCATCGTCGACGGCGCGATGTCGGGCATCGCGAAGCCCTTCGCCTCGAACGTGAGCGCTTCGCCGGCGTTGGTCCACGCGGCGCCGTCGAGCTCGAGGTCGTCGGTGCGGTTCGCGACGACCGCGATGCCATTCGCCGGCAGGAGACCGCCGCGAAAGACCGCGACGCCGCCCTCGACGTGAGGCTGACCGAGGCGATCGTCGAGGTTCTCCGCCCAGCAGCTGAGCTCGTCGGTCACGACGCCGCGCGAGATCGACCCGTGCCCGAGGAGCCCGTGCCCGAAGAGATCGAGCATCTCGTAGCCGACCGCGGTCGTGACCTTCCCGTCCGGGCGCTTCGTCTGATCGATGCCGAACACGATCGACGTCTCATCGGAGTGGCGCCCGCGTCGGTGCTCGTCGCCGCCGTCCTCGCAGCCTGCGAGGAGAGCGAGCGCGAGAAGGCCCGCGAGCGAAGGAAGCGAGCTGCGGTGATTCATGGCCTGAAAGTCGTACCAAACCGGGCAGAACGCGCAAGGCGCGCGGTCTTCACACTCCTCGTGCGGTCGCGCTCATCAAGCGCGCGTGACCAGCATCTTTCGATCGGTCATCTCCTCGATCGCATAGCGCACGCCTTCGCGACCGATGCCCGAGTCGCGGCGACCGCCGTACGGCATCGAGTCGACGCGCACGCTCGGGACGTCGTTGACCACGAGCGCGCCGACATCGAGCACGTCGTACGCCTCGCGGACGCGCGTGAGCGAGTCGGTGAAGACGCCGGCCTGGAGGCCGTAGCGCGTCGCATTCGCCATGCGCAGCGCGTCGGCGAAGGTCTCGTAGACCTGGACCGTGAGGACCGGACCGAACGCCTCCTCCTCGATGACCTTGAGGCCGCGGCCGTCGCCGTCGATGCGCAGCACCACCGCAGGCATGCGATTGCCTTCGCGCTTGCCGATGACCAGCGGATGCGCGCCGGCTGCGCGCGCTTCTTCGATCCACGACTCGACGCGGATCGCCGAGCGCTCGTCGATCATCGGTCCGATCGCCGAGGCGCCGCTGCGCGGATCCTGCGGCGTGTAGGAACAGGCGCGCGGCACGAGCTCCGCCAGGAAGCGATCGACGATTGGCCAGTGCACGTAGACCCGCTGCGTCTTTATGCACACCTGGCCGGCGTAGTTGAACGCGCTCGCGGTGAGCACCGCGGCGATCTGCGCCAGGCTCCGCGCCGGCTGCGCGCCGGGGATGCTCGCGGCATCTTCATGCACAATACATGCAGCGTTGCCGCCCAGCTCCAGCATGACGTGCTTGCGACCGGCGATCGACTTGAGGAACCACCCGACCTTGTCGCTGCCGGTGAAAGACAGCACGCCGAACGCATCGTGACGCACGAGCAGCTCGGCGACGTCGTTGTTGCACGGCACGACCTGGAGCATGTTCTCGGGCGCCCCGGCCGCGCGCACGATCTCCGCGAGCTTCAGCGCAGTGAGCGGCGTCTGCGGCGCGGGCTTGAGCACCACGGGCGCGCCGCAGGCCAGGGCCGGCGCCACCTTGTGCGCCACCAGGTTGAGCGGGAAGTTGAACGGCGTGATGGCGAGGACCGGCCCACGCGGCACGCGCTGCCAGTGACCGCTGTACGAGGCGCTCTGCTCGGTGACGTCGAGCGGGATCACCTCGCCGCCGATGCGCACCGCCTCCTCCGCGCCGAGCCCGAACGTCACGATGGCGCGATCGACCTCGAAGCGCGCGAGCGTCTTCGGCTTGCCGGACTCGCGCGTGATGATCGCCGCGAGCTCCTCGCGCGCGGCGACGAGCCCACGCGTGATCTCCTTGAGGAGCCGCCGGCGCTGGTAGCTCGGCATGCGCCGCGTCATCTCGAACGCGACGCTCGCGGCGTGCGCCGCTTCCTCGGCGCGCGCGGCATCGGCGAGGATCACCGGCACCACGCGCTCGTTGGTCCACGGGTCGACCACCCACGCCTCCTCGCCGTCCTCGTGGCGGCGGCCGGCGACGTGGAGCGCGCCGTCGGGGAGTCGCATCGACTCGGCCGGCATTTCCGCGGGCGCCATCGTCATGCGAGGCGGCGGACGGGTCCCGCCGGGCGCCGTCGCGTCCGTCGCAGCAGCCAACGTGGCGTCGTGCAAGGTGCGATCGCTGTCGTCGTTGGCCATCGCCGCGAAGCATAGCGCTTGTGGACCATGCGGCGGATCGCTACGAAGGAGCTTCATGCGGCACCTGCGCAGCATCCCCCCGCCCGGCAAGGGCATCGATAGCCAGGCGCCCCTGACGGCGGCCGAGCTGTCGACCTTGCTCGAGCGCACGAGCCGTACGTTCGCGCTGACCATCCCGCTGCTCGACGATCCGCTCGCGACCGATGTCGGCCTCGCTTATCTGCTCTTCCGTATCGCCGACACGCTCGAGGACGCGCCGCTGTGGGGACGCGACGTGCGCATGGCGGCGCTCGATTCGTTCGGCGAGTGGCTCGTCGGCGAGGACGCGGAGCGTCGCTGGCTCCAGGCGGTGGAGAAGACGCCGCCCACCGACGACGCGGGCTGCCTGGCGCTCCTCGCGCGCGCCGAGGGCGTGCGCATGTCCGTAGCGCAGCGTGGCGAAGAGCTCTCGCTGGCGATGACGATGGACGTCGTGCGGACCAGCTCGAAGATGGCGGAGTTCGTCGCGCGCCAGACCGACGAGGGCGGGCTCGTCCTGCGCGACCTCGCCGACCTGCGCGAGTACTGCTACGCGGTGGCGGGCATCGTCGGCGAGCTCCTCACCGAGATGTTCTTGAAGCGCGACCCGTCGCTGGAGCCGGAGCGCGACGCGCTCATGGACCTCGCGCCGCTCTTCGGCGAAGGGCTCCAGCTCGTCAACATCCTCAAGGACGCCGAGGGCGACGCGCGCGAGGGCCGTAGGTACCTGCCGCCCGGTGTCGAACGCGCGGAGGTCATGGCGCTCGCGCGCACCGATCTCGCGCGCGCCGCCGACTACGTCAGCGTGCTGAGGCTCGCCGGCGCGTCTTCGCACGTACGGACCTTCTGCGAGCTGCCCGTGAAGCTCGCCGAGGCGACGCTCGATCGCCTCGAAGAAGGCGCGACGAAGCTCTCGCGCGAGGAGGTCCTCCGGATCTTCGCGGACGTGACGACGACGCGCTGACGCGCTGACGCGCTGACGCGACGACGGGTTCGGACGCGCTGACGGGTTCGGACGTCCGAACCTTCGCCTGACGGTTTCCCGCACAATAACTATTGATTCGACGCCGGCACCCGGCCACCGACTATCCTGGGAGGGATGGCCGAAATCGACTGGCCAAAGGTTTGTGCCTGCGGCGCATCGTGGACCGAGGAGGCGTGGCGCGAGCGTCCGTTCATCGGTCTCATGACGCTTGCCGACGACGAGCCGACCCTCGAGCTCCGTCACTGCACGTGCGGCTCGACCATCGCGATCGCGCTGCCTCGCTCTGGCGCCCGCCAGGGCTAATCCGCCCGCGTCCAATCTCTGCTACTGGGTCGGCCATGCGAGTCACGCGTGTCGTCTTTCTCTCCTCGCTCGCTCTCGTGACCGGCTGCGGTGGGTGCGACTCGTGCTTCGGCACGGCGCAGCCTGGTGATTACGACGCCACACCGACCGCTACGTCGCCCGCAAAGCCTCTCGCGACGGCGCCCGGCCTCGATGCGAGCACCGCTGCGCCCGAGGAGCTGGACGCCGGCAAGGAGGCCGCCGCCGAGCCCGCCTCCGACCCCGTGCCGCGCCCGAGCTCGTTGCCGCGGCCCAAGGCGCCGATGCCGCTCGGGCCGTACCAGGTGTGCGGCGTCTACGACGGGCCCGTCTGCGCGCGCGATTGCACGGTCGGCAACTGCCGGCAGGAGTGCGACGGCGTCGACTGCGTCCTCACGTGCCCCAAGGGCTACTGCTCGCAGCTTTGCGGCGCGTCCGGCAAGTGCAAGATGACCTGCGTCGGCGGTCACTGCGCGCAGGCGTGCACGAAGACCGAGGACTGCACCAAGGAGTGCTCGGGCGGCAACTGCCAGTGACCTGACGCTTCGAGACGCGCTACGGCCGGTCGTTGATCAGGTGAGCGGCGGCAGGTCTGCGTAGAGGTCGGCAAGCGCCATCATCGCGCCCACCGCGTTGAGCGCCACTGACGACTCCTCGCCCACGGTCTCGTGGAACACCCATTCCGCGCGGCTCCCGCGCTCATATCGCTCGACGCGCGGCTCGTGCTGCGTGATCAGCACGTACGTCTGCAGCGACGCGATGCCCCGGTAGTGAGCGAACTTCGCCCCGCGGTCGAACGCTTCGGTGCCTTCGGACAGCACCTCGATGATGACCTTCGGATTCGTGATGGTCATCGCGTCCTTCGGATGGAACGCCGGGTCCCCGCAGACGATCGTGACGTCTGGATACGAATAGAGCCCGGTCGCCGGTACGTGGACGCGCTGGTCGCTCGCGAGCGGGCGACAGCCCTTGCCACGCAGCTGGGGAACGAGGGAGGCCAGCACGTTCGCGACCATCGCATTGTGTCGCGGCGTCGCGCCAGCCATCGCGACGACGTGGCCGTTGACGAGCTCGTGCTTCGTCGTCGCGACCCGTTCGAGCGCGAGGTACTCGTCGTCTGCGATCCGGGACGGTGTCTGCATCGCGTGCCTAGTTTATCAGCGCGGAGCGGCACGCGCCGGCATGAGGCTTCGAAACGGAAAAACGGCGTGCGGTCTTTCGACTGCACGCCGTCTCTCGTCGCTACCCAAGATCCGAGCTCTCGGGGTCCGAGGAGGCGGAGCCTCCTCGACAGATCAGAGGGCGGAGCCCCCTCGTCGAATCAGGTGCCGCCGACCGAGCCGACGACGCTCAAGGTCGCAGAGCCCGCCGCGGCGACGTCGGAGACGGCCGCGACAGCCGCCAAGCCGACCTGGATGATGCACGCCGCCTTGATGTCGACGACCGCTTCCGCGCTGCCGGTGATGGTGGCGGTGAGCGTCGCCAGACCCTTGAGGCGCTCCTTGAACTCGAAGATGAGCGGGAGGTTCGCCTCGAGCGTCGCCTTCAGCTTGCCCGCAAACTGGATGTCCGCCGAGCCCGCGAGCTCGATGGTGACCGACGGGGGCGTGCACTCAGCCTTGGCCGAAATGCTCGCGTCGCAGTTGGCATCGCACTTCGCGGAAACCATGCAGCCGCCTTCGAGCTTGCCGCCCTCGCACTTGAGCGGCTTCACGTCGCCCTTGCAATCGCCGTCGCATTTGACAGCCGCGCCACCAGGAGTCGCTTCGCACGTGGCGCTGCAGCTACCGTTACAGGAGCCCGAACATGAGACCCCCGGGGGCGTCACGGAGCAGGTGCCCTTGCAGCTGCCCTTGCAGGTGCCGTCCGCCTGGATGCCGGTGCCGGTCCCGCCCATCGCGCTCGCGGCGCAGGTGCCGTCGCACTTGCCCGTGCACTCGACGCCGCCTTCGGCCGTGCAAGAGCCCTGGCAGTTGCCCTTACAGCTGCCTTCGCAGTGAACGGAAGGAGCCATCGCTTTCGCCGAGCATGTCCCCTGACAGGAGACCTGGAGTGTACCGTCCGTGCACTTCGGCAGGGTCGCCATCGCGGTGCAAGACGCGTCGCCGGAGCACTTGGCCGAGCAGTTGGCCTTCGCGCTGACGTTGACCGAGCACTGCGGCGGGACGAGGACGAGCTTCAGCGTTCCGCCCGCCTTGCCCTTGATGGTGGCGATGGTGGAGACCGCGAGGTCACACCAGGCCTTCATCTTGGCCTGCTTGTCGGTGTTGGCCTCGGCTGAGTCGCCCTTCGCTTTGTCGGCGTCGAGGTCGGTCGCGATGCCACGGCACGCGGTCGTGATGTCGTCGATGCCGGCCGAGGCGATGCCCGAGAAGTCGGCGACGGCCTGGACGGCGGTCTGAGCCTCGAGGCTTCCACCGATCTTGGCGTCGATGACGGCGCCGGCCTTGAACTCGGTGCAGCAGACCGCGCCCGAGGCGTCGGTGACGGCGCTACAGCCGTTGGAAAGAATGGGCAGGGCCACGAAGGTGGCAGCCGCGAGGCACGCCTTGAAGCGATTCAATGTGTTCATACAAAGCTCTCCTTGAAAGCATGGGCGCAGGCGCACCCGCAGAAACAGAAAAATGGGAATCGCAGGCCAGTGGGCGCCCCGACTCCCGATTGACGGAGGCATGCGCGGAAGAATCCAATCAAAGACGCCGCCGCGCAGGTTTCCGTCGGTCGATGATCCTCACGGACCGAACCGGAGGGTACACGAAAAGGCGTGATCGCAAGAACTCGTCGCGTGTGGCAAATTCGCGCGGGCGGTCACCGCCTGGTCACGTGAGCGGTCAGTTCCTGGACACATCGCGATGCTCTGTGGCGATGAGGCAACACAGGCCTCGTAGGCATGACAGCGATGTCAGGGAGCGCGTCGGATTTCCGGTAACTTGCCCGTCTTCTCGTAGTCGCCGAGCTGCGCGATCCGCCGCGCATGTCGGGCTTCGCCGCTGAAGGGAGTCGTCACGAAAATTTCGACGAAGCGAAGCGCGTCGGCCTCGGTGACCATGCGTGCGCCCAGCGACATCACGTTCGCGTCGTTGTGCTCGCGTGCGAGCCGAGCGGTCTCGTCGCTGTGCGCGAGGGCGCAGCGCGTTCCCTTCACCTTGTTGGCGGCGATCGCCTCGCCGTTGCCCGAGCCGCCGATCACGATCGCGAGTGCGCCCGCTGCAGTGTCCCCGACGACGCCTTCCGCGGCGCGCAAGCAGTAAGTCGGGTAGTCGTCCTCGGGGTCGAACGCCTGCGGTCCATGATCGACGGGCTCGTGACCGAGCTCCCGGAGGCGCGCGGCGACCTTCGTCTTCAGCGCGAGGCCGGCGTGATCGGAGCCGAGGTGGACGCGCGCCATTGCCTCAGACCTTCGACCTCGAACGCGCGCGCGAGGCCTTGCCCGCCTCGATGGCGTGCTTGATCGAGGCGATGCCGTTCTTGATCCGCTCCTCGCTCGTGGCGTAGCTGAATCGTACGTAGCCGGGCGCGCCGAACGCGCCGCCGGGAACGGCCGCGACATGCGCCTCGTCGAGGAGGAAGAACGCGACGTCCTCGTCGGTGGTGATGGGCTTGCCCTTGTACTCGATGCCCGACGTCGCCGTGTAGAGCGAGCGGCAATCGGCGAACGCGTAGAACGCGCCCTCCGGCATGCGGCACTTCACGCCGGCGATCGAGCGTAGCCCCTCGACCATGACGCCGCGGCGCTTCTCGAAGGCGCTGCGCATGCGCTCCACTTCTTCTTGCGGACCCGTGAGCGCGGCGACGGCGGCGTGCTGCGCGATGGCCGTGGCGTTGGTGGTGCTCTGGCCCTGCACCGTATCGAGGGCCTTCGCGAGGCGCTCGGGCGCGATGCTCCAGCCTATGCGCCAGCCCGTCATCGCGTAGGTCTTCGAGACGCCGTCGATGATGATCATGCGCTCGCGTGGCGAGCTTGGACCTGTCTCGGTGCCGTCGAGCATCGTCGCCGCGGACACGTGCTTGAAGCCGTCGTAGACGAGGTCGGCGTAGATCTCGTCGACGATGAGCCACGTGTCGCTCTTCTTCCAGACCTCGACCAGCGCGCGCAGCTCGGCCTCGTTGTACGCAGAGCCGGTGGGGTTCGAAGGCGTGCAGAGGATGACCGCCTTGGTGCGCGGCGTGAGGGCCTTCTCGAAGGCCTCCGGCGACATCTTGAAGCCGGACGCCTCGTCAGTCTGCACGATGACCGGCTCGGCTCCGCAGATCTTCACCTGCTCCGGATAGCTGACCCAGTAGGGCGCGGGGATGATGACCTCGTCCCCCTTCTCGTAGAGCGCGAGCGCCACGTTGAAGAGCGCATGCTTCGCGCCGATCGCGACCGTGACCTGGCTCGGCTTCGGGGTCCACCCGCGCACGGCCGCGGTGCGCCCGCAGATGGCCTGCTTGAGCGCGGGGATGCCGGTGACCGCGGTGTACTTCGAGACGCCGGTCTCGAGCGCCTTTCGCGCCGCTTCGATGACGAGCGGCGGCGGCTCGAAGTCCGGCTCGCCGACGCCGAACGCGAACACGTCGACGCCCTTGTTGCGCAGCTCGGCAGCGCGCGCATTCATCGCGAGCGTGACGCTCGGCTGTACGACATCGAGGCGACGGGCAAAGGTGGTCGGCACGATCAGAGACCTTACTACGGCGTGACCCACGCGGCGACGTCGTCGATGAGGACGCGCTGACCGGTGTTGTGACAGAACGGTCCCAGCGTCAGTCGCGGATTCTTCGTCGTGTACTGGAGAGGCAGCGTCGCAACCTCGCTCCTCGCGCCGACGGTGAGCCGCGCGGTGTGCGACGCCGTGTCGATCTCGACCATGACGTCCTGGAAGGTCCCGAACGGCGTCGTGTCGAAGGGAATCGAGGCCCGACCTTTCGTGTAAGGCCCGCCGTCGGAGTTCTCCTCGACATCCAGGTCGATCGACGCCTCCCGCATCACGACGAGAAGGACGTACGAGATGTTGTTGTCGGGGTGAGAGGAGAGGACGAAGAAATACCCGCTCGTCTCCACGCTCGCGGACGCACGCGCGCGAACGTTCCGGTAGGCGCCGCTGAAGCTCCGCTCGAGCACCAGGGAATCACATGGCGGTCCGCCATCGCGCATCAGGAAGGACACTGCGTGTGTGGGGCTGACGGAGCGCGCCGTGGTTAGCGCGATCGTGCCGGCGTCGATCGACGTCCGAGGGGCCGTCCATACCGTTGCCGCCAGCGGGTTGGGCTGCTCGAAGTCGACGCAGAACGAGGCGTCGGCGAATCGCGCGCACCCGCTCGTACCGCCGTCGGAGCTCCCACCGCCTGCGTCCCCCGGCGGTGCGGAGGCGTCACTACCGGCCCCCGGAGCATCGGCTCCAGCGTCGGCGCCCGGCGCGTCGTTGGAGCTGAAGTCCGCGCATGCCACCCACGCGGCGCCGACCACGAGCAGCGATGCGAAGACCAGGCCGCGCGACGACATGTCGATAATGTAACGCATTTCACAGGTTGATCGCGACGCGCGTCACGAAATAGCCGGCTCGTCCGATGATGAGCTGAGGTCGTCGCAGGGAGCGTAGTCGCGCACGCGAGAGCGGCGCGGAGCTCCCCCGTATGCGATCGCCACGCCATCGCAGCCGCTGCTGCGCGTGGCGAGCGAGCCGTACGCGACGACCTGCCAAGGGAGTCGTCTGTGAAGAGCCATCGCGTCCCGCGCACCGCGCGGAAGGTCGTCGTCGTTTGTCTTGCGCTCGCTGCGTTGCTCCTCGTGAGCCTCGCATTCGCCGCGCCGCCCGCCGCCGCGCATGCCTCGCCCGCTCACGCGCGTGTCACGAATGCGGCGTCACGAACGACGATTGACGAGACGGTGCGCGCGAAGGTCGAGACCAGCCCGCGCGCGCTCCGCGAGTCGGGCGCGACCATCCTCGCCTTCCCTCCTGCGTCCGCCGCTTCCGCGTCTGCTTTCGCTTCCAGCGCGCCGCCGTCGCGTGCGATCACGGTCGTCTACCTGCACGGCATCCATGGTCTGCCCGCGAACGGGTGTCCGTGGCTACGTGACGGGGCGACGGCGATCGGTTGGCTCGTGTGTCCCGAGGCCAACCAGCGGCTCTCGAACGGGACCTTCTCGTGGGGCGGCACCGTTGCGTCGCAGCGCGAGGTCGTCGCTCGCGCCGAGCGCGCGGCCCAGGCGCAGGGCGCAGATCCCGCTGCCGCGAACGTGCTCGTCGGCTTCTCCCAGGGCGCGTACGTCGCGCTCGATCTCGTGCATGCGCACCTCGGTCGCTACCGCGGGCTCGTGCTCATCGGCGCCGACGTCACGCCCTCACGCCAGCTCCTCCAGGACGGCGGCGTCTCGCGCATCGTCCTCGCGGCGGGCGATCTCGACGGCGCGTCGGAGCCGATGAAGCGCGCCGCCGAGCAGCTCCGTCGCGAGGGCATCGACGTCCGCTTCGTCAGCCTCGGCCGCATCGGCCACTCCTATGCGACCCCCGACAAGGAGGCGCTCCGCGATGCCATCGTCTGGGCCGGCACGTCGTCTTGACGCTCGCGTGCGGCAGATGGACAAGGCCGCATGCGCGCGAGTCTCCCGGTCCTCCTCCTCGTCCTCATCGTCGCCCCCTCCTGCGCGTCTGCCCCAGCACCCGCTCCCGCTCCCGCTCCCGCTCCCGCTCCTGCTCCTGCGCCCGCGCCCGCGCCGGACCCGCGCCCGCGCCGGCGCCCGCTCCCGCGTCGTCGACATCGTCATCCACGCCCGCCGCCCCCGCGTCGCTGACCGACGCCGACAACCTCGAAGACGCCAAGGCCTCCAACGACTTCACGACGCGCCTCTACGCGCGCGTGCGCCGGGCGCCTGGCAACGTCATGCTCTCCGGCACGAGCGTGCGGCAGGCGCTCGGCATCGTCGCCCTCGGCGCGGGCGTCGGCTCCGACACGGAGCGCGAGATGTCAACCGCGCTCGCGCTCCCGGCGGATCGCGCGCGCCGTAGCGCCCTCGCGGTCGCCGAGACCGCAGCTTGGCAAGGAGCGAAGGGCAGCGCGGAGCTCGCGATCGCGAACCGCATCTGGACGGAGCAGTCCTTCGCCACGAAGCTCGACTTCACGGCCGCCGCGAACGCCGCGTTCGGAGCCGGCGTCGGATCGGTCGACTTCCAGCACGCGCCCGACCTCGCGCGCCGCAGCATCAACGCGTGGGCGGCGGAGGCCACGTCGCACAAGATCGAGAACCTCCTCGGCGAAGGCACGATCGACCAGCGAACGCGCCTCGTGGTCGCGAATGCCATCTATTTCAAGGCGCGCTGGTCGGCGACGTTCCCGGTGAAGGCCACCAAGAACGAGCCGTTCGCCGCGCAGCCCGGCGGCAAGACCGATGTCCCGACCATGCACGAGTCGTCGGTGCATCGCTTCGCGAAGACCGCCAGCGAGCGCATCCTCGAGATGCGCTACTCGGGCTCCGAGCTGTCGATGCTCCTCGTCCTCCCCGACGATCCCGCGCCCGCCGCGCTCGCGAAGCTCGAGGAGAGACTCAGCGGCGACACGTTCGCGTCATGGACGACGGCGCTCGGATCGGCGCGGGTCACGGTCAGCCTGCCGCGCTTCAAGTTCGACTTCGGCGGTCCGCTCGATCCCGCGCTGCAGGACCTCGGCATGCGCACGCCCTTCGGCGCGAAGGCCGACTTCGGCGGTATCGCCGACGCCGCCGGAGCCGAACGCCTGCAGATTACACGCGTCATCCAGCGCACCTACGTCTCCGTCGACGAGAACGGGACCGAGGCGGCAGCGGCGACCGGTGTCGCCATGACGGCGCTGAGCGCGTCGCGCGCGCCGCTCGCCGACTTCAAGGCCGATCACCCCTTCCTGTTCTTCGTGTACGACGCTTCCCACGGTCGCATCCTCTTCGCGGGTCGCGTCACCGCCCCTCGTTCCTGATCAGAATCAATCGTAGGAGACTCATGGACACCACCACCACCGCCGCTGGCCTCGGACGCCGCACCTTCGTCGTGACCTCGCTCGCCACCGGCTTCGCGCTCGCCGTGCGCCCCGTCGGCGCGCAGACGGTCACCACCGACTCGACCGGCCTCGTCGCCGGCGAGGTGAAGATCGGCGACATGCCCGCGTACCGCGCGATGCCCGAAGGCAACGCGAAGCTCCCGCTCATGCTGGTCGTGTCCGAGATCTTCGGCGTCCACGAGCACATCAAGGACATGGTCCGGCGCTTCGCGAAGGCGGGCTACATGGCGGTCGCGCCGGAGCTGTTCGCGCGCCAGGGCGACGTCTCGAAGATGACGGACATCGGCGAGATCATCGGCAAGGTGATCAGCAAGGTCCCCGACGAGCAGGTCATGAAGGACCTCGACTCCACGGTCGACTGGGCGAAGAAGACGGGCAAGGTCGACGGCGATCGCGTCGGCATCGTCGGCTTCTGCTGGGGCGGTCGGATCGTATGGCTGTACTCTGCACACAATGGCGCCTCAGGCCCGCGCGCGCCCAAGGCCGGCGCGGCGTTCTACGGACCGCTCTCCAACGCGACGAACGCGCTCCAGACGCGCACCGCGCTCGATCTCGGCAGCAAGATGCACGCGCCCGTGCTGGGCTTCTACGGCGGCCTCGACACGCACATCCCGGTCGGACAGGTCGAGCTGATGCGCAAGGAGCTCGCCGCCAACCCGAAGAAGCTGCCGAGCGAGATCATCGTCTACGCGGACGCGCAGCACGGCTTCAACGCCGACTACCGGCCCTCGTACAACAAGGCCGACGCCGCCGACGCGTGGACGAGGACCCTCGCCTTCATGAAGAAGAACGGCGTGTGATGGCGTGTGATGGTCAGGGGTCGAGGCGGAGGCTGTCGATGAGGGCGTGGCCGTGCGGGTCGAGCTTCAGCTCCTCGCACGCGCGGCCGTTCCAGACCTGCTTGCCCTTCGCGCATCCGTGCCCGTCGAGGTTCGGGTGGTGGGTCCTGGCCGCGACGTAGTCGGCAGCGGTCGCGTCGTTGATCGGCAGGAGCGCGAGGCGGAGCGGCACCGAGCAGATGGGGCTCTCGGTGCCCGTTCGCTGGGCCGCCTTGCAGGCGTTGGCGTCGCCTTCGGTGGCGAGCTGCTCGGCGTCTCGGACGCTGCTCGTCTGCACGCCCGCGCCGAACACCGATGCCGTCGCCTCGATGGACCGTGACTCGCCGACCATGATGGCGAAGCCGCCGAGATAGACGCGGCTCACCACGTGCGTGGCCTGATCGCATCCCTGGCCGTGGAGATCGCCGCGCGCGAACGGGGCGCCCACCGGGATGGCGGCCATGCCCGCGAGATCGAAGTCGGTGCGGAGCGCGCGGCCGCTCGTCAGCTTGCCGCCGAGGTCGAGGGAGAACAGCGGCAGCTTCGCGCCGAGCTCGATCTGATCGTGCGCGATGCGCTTCTCGGTCGCCGGATACGGAGCGAACTCGTACTTGCCTTCGCCGATGCAGTTGGGGATGAGCTGGAGGCTGACCTTGCAGCCGTCGGTCGCGAAGCGAACCGCGAGCACGCCCTGGCGGCGCATCATCGCCACGTTGGCGCGCGAGCCGGCGTCCCAGCCCATGAGATCGGCCTCGTCGTTCTTCGCCGTGCACGTGTCGCCCCACGCGGGGTTCGCGGCGCGCGGCACCGACGGAGGGACGGACGCCTCGGGCGGCGAACCGCAGCCGACCGCGCCGACCGCGATCACGGCGATCGCGACGATGCCGAGCGCGACGATGCCGCGGGCGGCGGACGTGGAAATGACCCGGCTGGTCACGCCTCCTCGGCGGCGTCTTCCTTGGCTTCCTTCTTCGCGAGCGCCTTGGCCGCGGGCTTCTCGGCCTTCACGTCCTTGGCGTCGTCGTCGTCGTCGCCGGCTTCCTTCAGACCTTGCTTGAAGTTCTTGATGCCCTGGCCGAGGCCCTTACCGATGTCGGCGATGCGTCCGGCTCCGAAGAGGAGCAGGGCAATCAGCGCGATGACGATGAGCTCGGGTGCTCCGATGCTCCCCATGATGGCCTCCTAGACGATGAATGCGGCGAAACGAAAGTGTCCTTATTTCGTACCAGTACGCCGTGCCACCGGCAAGAGCGCGGCGAGCGCGGCCGCTGCGGCGACCGCCAGGACCGCCGCGATCGGCACGAGGACAAACGCGAAGAGCCACCCTCCCGAGGCCACTTCCGGCACGCGCAGCTCGAGCCCGCGCAGCGCCCCGAGCGCCGCGAGCGGGCCGGCCGCGCCGATCGCGACCGCCGCGACGGTGCCCACGCGACGGCGGCGCAGCTCGAGGAGCGCGAACACGGCAGCGCTTGCCGCGGCGAGCCCCGAGGTCGTCACCACCAGTGCGCGCAGCCACGGCGGAAGCGACGAGGCCTGCGCGAACGGCGCGAGACCGCGCAGGGTCAGCGTCCGGACGTGGACGCGAAACGTGAGGTTTGGCTCATCTTTGGTGCTGGCGGCCACCGCAAGACGCGCGTCGTCGAGGTCGATCCGCCGGAGATCGTCGCTCACGCTCGCGCCCGTCGCCGTGAACAAGAGGCCGCCGATCGGCGTGCGCCCCGCGAGGCGAGGCGCGGAGCCCTGCGCGCAGAGCCAGGTGGCGGAGACGAACGGAACGGCATGCGTCGCGGGCGCTTCGACCGGTACGTCGCAGGCGGCGCGGCCCTCGGCGAGAAGCGCGCCGACGATGCGACCGGGCGCGGCGGCATCACGGCCGAGCGCCACGGACGTGAACGCGAGGAGCGCCACGAACACGGCGGCCTGCGGCGCGAGGCGAAGGAGCGTGTGCGACGGCCGCTCCCCGAGCGACGCGAGGACGCGCGCCTCGCCGCGCTCGACGAGACGTGCTGCGGCGAGCGCCCAGCCCACCGGCCAGCCCGTGAGCACCGCGGCCTCGACGGCCACCGCGAGCAGGCTCCGCGCGAACGGCGCGAGCGTCGCCCACGGGATTGTCGGATCGAGCACCCACGGCAGCAGGCGCACCGCGGCGCCCACCAGTGCCGCGAGCAGCACGAGCAGGCTCGCGACGAGCGCGCCGCGCAGCGCGACGGGCGCGATCGGGTCGGGGGTCGTCGCTGGCATGGTGTCGTTCGTTGCGGCGAGACGGCGCGTCGGCGGCTCGCGAAGGCGGAAAACACGCAGAAACTAGCACGGATCTCGACTCTTCCGGCACGGGTGAACGTCGTGGTAGCTTGCAGCCACCAACGTTTCTAGCGACGAGGCGACGACGATCATGCCCACGACCACGAACAGCCGCGCCTGCAGCCATACCAAGAAGCGTATCGGCGCCCTCGCGCTCGCGGCCCTCGCGGCCGGGACCACGCTCCTCGGCGCTCCGAGGTCGGCGCAGGCCGATACCGTCAAGCCCAACGGCAAGGGCATCGTCGGCGGAGCCTTCCTCGGCGCAGAGGTCGTCGTCTTCGTCGAGGCCATCGCAGGCGTGCGCTCGGGCACGGCATATCTGCTTGGCGCAGGCGGCGGCGCCGTCGCCGGCGGCGTCGGCGGCTACTTCATCGAGCAGGCCGTGAGCGACGGTCGCGTCCCCGGTTACATGCTCGCGGGCGGCCTTGCCCTCATCATCCCCGCACTCGTCGTCGCGCTGGATCAGACGCGCTACCTCCCGACCGAGGGCGCTCGCGAGGACCGTCCGGTCAACAACCTCCCCCCGAGCGATCCTGGAAAGCCCGGCGGAAGCGCGGTCATCGGAGCGGAAGCAGCGCCCAGCACGCCCACGGGTACGCCGGCCAGCGGGACGACCCCGACGCCCGCGACGCCTCCTGCCCCGCCCCCGGCCACTCCTCCTGCCAGCCCCCCGGCCGGCGGTGGCAGCGGCGGTAAGCCTTCACAGGTGCGCAGCCAGGCGATGGGCGGGTCGCTCATCAATCTGGGGGTGGACACCGCGGATCTGCGTTCGGCGAGCTTCCGGGTCGGCGTGCCGGTCCCCGAGGTGCACCCGGTCTTCTCGGCGAGCCAGAAAAAGGAGTACGCCCTCCAGAGCGCCGCGAACGAAGTGCGGTTCCCGGTCGTTCGCCTCACGTTCTGAGCGCATCGCGCGATCACGTTCCGAACGCATCGCTCGCGATCGCGATGGCGAGCGGAGTCCCTGTTCCTTTCCGCGGGCCGACCTTGTAGCCTCGTGGATGCCGTAGCTTCCGTGCGCTCCTCGACGGAGCCATGGCCGCGCACGGGCTTGTGGGAAGCGGCGAGAGCCCGTCTCCCGCCGTTGATGCAAAGGAGCTTTGGTGAACACCTCGCGCAGCGTAACGAAGCCGCAGGACCCGATGCTCGGGCGCGTGGTTGCCGGTCGGTACCGGCTCGAGGCGCGAGCCGGGGAAGGCGGAATGGGCGTCGTCTATCGCGCCCGCCACGTCCTCATCGACCGCGTCGTCGCCCTGAAGCTGATTCGCCCGGATCTCCGGGGTGAGACCCACCTGCGCGCATGGATGCTCCGCGAGGCCCGCGCCGCGAACCGCGTCGACCACGCGCACATCATCGACATTCACGACATCGGCGAGACCGAAGAGGGCGAGCTCTATCTCGTCATGGAGTACCTCGTCGGCGTCTCGCTCTCGAGCGAGCTCGCGAAGGGCCCCATGCCTCTCTCGCGCGCCGTCGACATCCTCGAGCAGATGTGCGCCGCCCTCGCGCGTGCTCACGACCTCGGCGTCGTCCATCGCGATCTGAAGAGCGACAACATCCTGCTGTCGACGCGCGGCGGTCGAAAAGACTTCGTGAAGATCCTCGACTTCGGTCTCGCGCACCTCGCGATGGATCCGCGCCTCGCGCCGAAGGGCGCCGTCTTCGGAACCCCCGAGTACATGTCGCCCGAGCAGGCGCGCGGCGAGGAGGCGGGCCCGCCGAGCGATCTCTACGCGCTCGGTGTCCTGTTCTTCGAGATGCTCACCGGGCAGCTCCCCTTTCGCTCCAACGATCGCGACACGCTGCTCGAGATGCAGCGCACCGCGCCGCCGCCGAAGCCCTCGGCGATCAAGCCGGACACGCTCCCCGCCGCCGAGGCGGTCGTGCTCAAGCTCCTCGAAAAGGAGCGTCGCAAGCGTTACCAGGACGCCCACCATCTCCACGAGGAGCTGAAGGCCCTGCAGCGAGCGCTGCCGTCGACGCCGTTCGAGCTCCAGGCCACGCCGGAAAATCAGGCTTCGCCCCCGCCCCCGCCTCCGCAGTCGCCGGGCGTCATCGAGTGGGCCAACCGCGCCGCGCTCTTCTCGCGCATGGTGAGTCGCGTGTATCCTACAGGCAATATGCCGCCCGAGATCCAGACGGGTCTCGCGCAGGTGTGGGACCTCGCGTCGCGCGCCACGCGCCTCGAAGGCGAAGTGGCGAGCCACACGCGGAAGCTCGAGTCGCTCGAGCGCCGTGGTCGTGCCCTTCGCGCCGAGATCGGCCGCAAGGTCGAGGAGCTCGCGCACGAAGAGTCGCGCGCGCTCCGCGAGGCGGTGGCCGAGCAGCAGGAGGCATCGAAGCTCCGCGAGCTCGTGCAGGTCGCCGAGCGCGCCGCCGGCACCGCGAAGGCGCAGGCCGATCAGGCCGCGCAGCAGGGCGGAAACGGCGCGACGCTGCGCGCGATCTTCGAGCGCTCGGGCGGAGCGGCGGCGCTCCTCGATGCGCGTCGCGAGTCGCTCACCGAGCGCGAAGGCAAGGCCGCCGTGAAGGACGCGCAGGCAAAGGATCTGCGCCGTCAGATCGACGAGCTACGCGCGCAGCTCGCGCGTTACGCCGAGGCGCTCGAGGAGGATCTCGCCGCCGGACGCGAGAAGGTGGCATCGCGCACGCGTGAGGGCCTCAACTTCGAGAAGGCCTTCAGCGACACGTCGACGCTTCTCCTCAATCACCTGAAGACGAAGCCCGAGGCGCGCGATCTCATCCAGGAGCTGCTGCAGACGATGCACGGCGGCGGGACCGGCACCGCCAACACCGGCTCGAAGCCCCAGCTCCCCGGCGGCCCCGAGAGCCGCGGCCCCGGCGTCCAGAGCTGACCCGAGCGCGCTCTAGAGGTACCCGAACGCGCTGCACGTGTCGGAGCCGACGCGGTACGGGCTCGAGCGAGCCGTGCCGAGCTCGGGATGCTCGCGCGTCGGCGCGCAGCGCGAGGCGGAGCACACGAGACCGAGCCGGCAGTCGTCACTCGTGGTGCAGGAACCGCCGACGTCGTTCGTCGCTCTCGCCACGCATGCGCCGTCGACGCAGCGCGCGCTGTCGAGGCACTCGCCTCCGGGGCACGCTGCGCCAAGCGCCGGGAGCGACGAGCACTCGTCGACGGCGCAGGTGCTGTTGCTGCCCGCGCACGGCATCGATGCGCTGCACCGTTGCACCTCGGGAGCACCCACGCTCGGCAGTAGCGGCGCGCATCCGGACGTGACGCTCGCGGGCGCGAAGATCGCGAGATCGAGAAAGGGCCAGTGGATGTCGTCGGCGGCACACGCTGCGATGCGCGTGTGGATGGCCTTCACGCAGACGGCGACGTCGGCCGGGCTGCTCTCGGTCGTGCCCACCGAGTCGAGCTCGTTCGCGAGCGCCGCGGCCGTGACCTCGCGACACGTCGCGACGTCGATCGGCGGCTGGTGGCCGCCCACGCAGCAGCTCGAGAACGCCTTGCAGTAGTCCTCGGCGATCGCCGAACCGACCGCTGCGTTGCTCATCGGGCCGGCGGGAGGTCGGGGCGGTCGACCGCTGCCGGGCGGCCTCTGACCGGGCGTGCTCGTCGCGCCGCCCGAGGTGCCGGACGCGCCCGACGATCCCGAAGACCCCGTCACGCCGTCGACGCGACCCCCGCACGAGAAGACAGAGCCGAAGCACACAGCGCCCACGACCATGAAGCCTGCCGTCGGGGACGCTGTCGTGCGCCGGTTCACGCGAGCTTCGCGCTCAGGAAGGCCTTCAGCTTGATGAGCGTCTTCACGTCGCGCGTGAAGCTCGGCACCTGGTACTCCTCTGCCCACGCAGCGACCTCGTGGACGAACGACGAGCGCACCGACGCGTCCGTCATGATGTCCTCGACGGTGCGACCACGCGCGGCGCCCTTGCGGAGGCCCTTCACGTAGGCGACGAGCCGCGGGTAGTCGTCGCCGAGGAAGTCCTCGACCGCCTTCGCTTCCTCGGCGAGCCGACCCACGACGCCTTCGCTCGCGGTCGGCTCTGCCTCCACGGCGAGAGATGCAGCGACACGGATGACGAACGCGTCGTCACAGAAGCCGAGGTCGTCGATGCCGTCGGGGATCAGGTCGAGCGACTTGAAGATGTAGTTGAGGCCCGACGTGACGTAGCGCTTCACCTCGTCGTTGCCGTCGGCCGCGATGACGCCACCCAGCGCGCCTGCATCCTCGCCGAGCGTGCGCAGCCATCCCGGGAACACGTCGAGATAACGGGTCAGCGTGGCGGGGTCGCGCGTCTCGGCGGTCGTCATGGTCCGCGAGGCTAGCGGAAGGACTCCGTTGCCTCAATGGGCGCGGGCGGTGGCGTAGCCCAGCAGAAAGCCGGCGATGAGCGCGCCCACCACCAGCACGATGACCAGCCACGGGACCACGCCACGCCGGGAAAGCCCGTGCGCGCTGAACATCGGGAGGTTCTCGGAGGGCAGCGTTCCGTGCGACGCGCCACCGTGAGATGCGCCCACCATCACCACCTGCGGAGGCGGATCCGTCACCGAGCGGCCGTGCGGGCTGGCGAGCGTTCCGCCCGGTCCGACGTTCATGTCGGGAGGCGGCTGCGAGGCCGACGTCATGGGCGGACCCGGCGTGTGCATCGTCATCGGGCCGGCCACGTTCTGGCCCGGTGCCGAGGAAGGACGCATCGGCAGGTACATGCTCGGCACGTCGGGCAGGCGGCTCAGCGGAAGGCCCGCGGTCGGCACTGCGCCCTCCGCTCCGAGGGCCGCCGAGAGCGCGCGTGCCATCTCGAGCCCGGTCTGGAAGCGCTGCGCGCGATCCTTCTGCATCGCGAGCTGCACGAACGACGACAGGCGCGAGAGCTGCGGATCGACCTGCTCCAGCGGAGGCGGCGACGTATTGAGCACCGCCGCGAGACGCGCGTACTCGGTGGGCGCCGGGAACGCCACGCGACCGGTGAGCATCTCGTAGAGCATCACGCCCGCGCTCCAGAGATCGGCGCGCGCGTCGACGTCCTTCGCGTTCTTGATCTGCTCCGGGCTCATGTACGCGGGCGTGCCGAGCAGGACGCCGGTGCGCGTCTTACTGCCCATTCCACCCGCCGCATCCATGACCTTGGCGATCCCAAAATCGAGGATCTTCGCGGTGAACGCGCCGTTCGGCTCGCGCGCGAGGAACACGTTCTCCGGCTTGAGATCGCGATGCACGATGCCCTGCGCATGCGCCGCGCCGAGCCCGGCGAGGATGCCCTGGAGGATGATCCCCGCCTGCGCGAGCGGCACTCGACCGCCCGAGCGCGTGTAGGCGCTCAGCGGAACGCCGTCGAGCATCTCCATGACGATGTACGGCGTGCCATCCTCGGCGTTGCCGACATCGAACACGCGCACGATGTTGGGATGAATGAGGCGCTGGCACATGCGCCCCTCCTCGACGAAGCGATGCTTGATGTCCTCGTCGGTCAGGAAATCGATCGCGAGCACCTTGATGGCGAGCGTCTGCGCCGGCTGCGCTTCGCTCGCGATCGACTGCGCCTCGTAGACCGACCCCATCCCGCCGGTGCCGATGAGGCGCCTGAGCGAGTACTTGCGCGAGAGGACTGCCCCCACGAGATCCGCTTGCAGGGGCGGCGCAGCAGTCACGTCCGGATACTAGCGCAGGCCTCTGGACGTGCCGAACTAACACGAGCGCCCGTAGCTGTGCCGACTCAGGCCAGCATCCGTGGAGCACGACGGCGCCGTCATGCGCGCGGATTGCGTTGCGGGCGCGCATGACGACACGTTGGACCGGAGCCACATGGTTGGTGTGCACGATCGCCTGCGCACCAGGGGGCGCTGGCGGAGAGAAAGACGCGGGCGCCGAGGCCAGCGCGACGGGGGCGGAAGGTGGGGCGACGGCATGTCTCAAGGAAGTGCCCGTCTTCATGGAGTTCGGCTCGAGGGTCACGGTCCACGCCGTCAACGACGACCCGGCCGACATCTGGGTCATGACGACGAGCACTACCGCGTGCGGAGGCACGGGCGTTGGGCGCGCGAGCGGAGGCATGGTCTTCGAGCAACCGTTCGTCTGCGGATGCGAGTGCAAGTCGGCCCGTGCGGAGCCCGTCGCGAGCTACGCACGCCTTGCGCCAGGCGCCGCGACGGACTTCGGCTGGAACGGCCAAGAGCTCGAGCTACGCGAGGTCTGCGTCGAGATCGGGTGTCCAACGAACAAGCAGGCCGGCGCGATGGTCGGCTTTCCTCGACCTTCACCGCCCGGCTCGTACACGTACGCGGTCTTCGCGACGCGGACGCTCCCGGAGGGGTGCACGATACTCGCCGACGGAGCATGAGCCGTGTGCGACAGGCACCTCGACGACGCGTCGGCCTCGGCACCGGGTCGGTGTCCGCTCGCTCCGACGTACGAAGCACATACCGCGTTCGAGCTTCCGGTGGACGGCGGCCCGATCGCGCTCTCGCTCTCGCTCACGCCGCCATGAGGACGATGACGACCTGCAGCGCCCCGGATCCTAAGGCACGCTGCGAGGTCGCTTCACCTTGGTCATGGCGCGGCCGGCTTACGGCGGTCCAACGGTGATGGCCTGGTCGTGCGCGCGCGCCCAGAAGAGCTGGTACTCGTCGCGCTCGGTCTGGACGGTGATGGGGGTGGGAGCGAACGTCTGGTCGGTGACGACACCCCTTGATCCGCCAAAACCATCGTCAGGAAACCAGAACGGATTGTTCGCCGGTGTCATCGTGTGATTCGAGTAGTTACCGGGCGCATTGATCCAGCCTGCGTAGTTGTGATCCATGACGTTGCCGTGGAAGCTCGTCGCGTATTGCTTCCAGAGATAACCGCCTACGTTATTGGCCCAAATGACCGTTCCGTCGTCGAGGACACCTGCGCTGATCATCTGATTATCGGACGTGGACATCCGATCCGCCGGCGATGCCGATTCCGCAGTTGGTGGCGCTGATGACGATGTTGTTGGAGATGTCCGAGTGTCCGTTCGACGCCTCGTTGCCCTCGTTGCCGCCAGGGTCGGCCTCGTCGCTGATGATACCGCAACCGGCATAGGCCCCGCCGCCTTCGCTCCCGGGGCCCGGCGGCTTGCCGGGCTCGGTCGCGTAGCCGCCATACACCACGTTGTCATGAACGAGGATAGGGGCTGCAGCAGTGCCGGACGACTCGTAGAGGTTGATAATGTCCTCCGAGAATCCGATCGAAGGCTCTTGCGAGATCTCGTTCCAACCAATGTCCGCTGAGGCGCACGACGAAACCCCGTTCAGCTGGACGGCGTGTGCGACGCCGCCGGCAGTAAAACGCAGCGGCTTGTAAGTGCCGTCGACGTTGGTTTGTCGGCCTTGCACGTTGCGCATCCGGTTGAAGCGCACGACCACTTTTTTCTGCGCAGCGTCGAACTGTCCGTCCACGTAGACGATGAAGAGCCATGATTCGGCGTAGCTGTGCTCGAGCACCACAGAGCTCGGCTTACCTGCTGAGATGAATTTGCCGTTCGACGCGTCTTGCGTCATGGGAGGCAGTCCCCAGCCTCGCGTTCCGCGCACCTCGACCTCGGCGCCCACCTCGATGCCATTCCCCATGGAAGCGACGCGAGCGTTTTCGACGATCACTCCTTTCACGTTCGCCGCGACCCGCACCGCAGGCTTGGAGGCGTCGAGCGAGCGCCAGTTGCCGGTGTACAGGCCCGGCGCGGTAATCGTCAGCGGGCCGCTCCAGGCCCGCACCGGCTGCACACCGTCTACCGAGAGCACGAGTTGCTCTGTACCCGCGACCACGGCGTATACCCGGTAGAAGACGGAGACGCCGTCGTAGACGTATGGATCGAACATCTCGAGCTGGCCCGGCGGCGCTCGATCGACCATGACACGCGACGGGTCGATGGCGTTGCGCATCGAGTAGAGCCGGTATTCGCTCGCCTTTCCGTGCGCGAAGGCGGGATAGGAAATGCGGAAACGATCGCCGTCGTTTTGCAAGGTCACGCCGTCAGGCGGTCCAGCGTCGGCACGAGGTCCAGCGTCGGGATCCGCTGCTCCACCATCTCGATCGTCCGTGAGGCCACCGTCAGATGATGGTGGAGACGCTCGTCCCCCGCCTTCGTCGCTACAGGACGCCAGGATCATCAACAGACAGGAGAAGATGACGATGGGCTTCATCATAAAAAATGCCTCGCATGCGCGGTCTCCCGCGGGGCCATGCCAGCGCAAAATGGCGTCGCGTCGAAGGAGCGAAAAACACACGCGTCTCTCTAGGGCGCGCTACCGCGAGCAGAGCACTTGCGTCGTCCCGCTGCTGTAGACCATGAAGGCGCCGCCACCGGCCGCGGGCTGACAGGTCTCGCTCGCATCCTCATTGACCAGGCAGACCACGCCCTTCGAGAAGTCGAAGTGGAAGCGTGCCGAGTACGAGGGGACCGTCGCTTGCACGAAGCAACCATCAGCGTCGGAGCTGATGAGCCCTGACCCAGCCGCCGTGTCTGATCCGACGACCCTCGCGCACGCCACCGGCCCGGTGCCACCGCAGAAGGCTCGACACTGGGCGCCGTCGAACGGTGAGGGTCCCGTATTCATGCCGACGCATGCTTGCTTGCTCTGCGACCAGCATTGGTTCGCAGTCCCGCATCGGCAGGTCTTTCTCGCCTCGAGATGATCCGGATTGCACGTGCATGCGCCTGGAGAACAAGTGTCCGGAAAATCAGGGGTGGCTGCGCAACAAGGAGTGGACTCGACGGTGCCACCGGAGCGGACACAGGCCTCGTCGTCGGAGCTCACCGGCGCAGCATCAGCCCCCCCGTCGCTCGGCGTGGAGCGTCCACCGTCGTCGACCGACCCGCCCGCCGCATCCGCGAGCTGCGAAGCGGGCGCCTGCGATGAAGGCGACGGCGAGGTCGACGAGCAGGCAACGCCCGCGAGATAGAGGCAGAGAAGGGAAATCACGCGGGGTAAGGAAAGCCCTGTAGGGGGAATCATGAGAGTACGTCGAGCAACAACGATGCCGTGTTCGCTCTTTGGGCTGTCCGTCGTGTCCTTGCTGGCAATCGCACGACCAAGTGAGACCTCCCGCGTCCCATGGGACATCCTCGGGTCGGGAGAT
>JAYTOQ010000524.1:0-4911 GCA_043747665.1 Polyangiaceae bacterium
GCCAGACGCAGCGAGGCGCGCCGCGCGACGAGCGAGATGTCCCGCGAGCTCGTCGTAGCTCGCGCGAGCGACGAGGAGCGCCTCGATCGCGACGTCAGCCTCGCTGTCGCCGGGATCGCTCGAGAGCACCTCGCGCCAGGCCTGCTCGGCGGCGGCGAGCGATCCGCGCGCTCCCTCGGCGCGGGCGAGGCGCTTCTGCACGCCGAGCCGTGTCTGGTCGTCGACGTGAAGCGCGAGGTTCTGGAGGGCCTGCACACGAATGTGCTCGCGTCCGCTGGCCTCCGCAGCGCGCTCGACCGCAGCCCATGCGGCCGCGCTCGGATCGTCGGTCGCGGCCTGGAGCAGCGCGTCGGTGGCGCCTTCCTTGTCGCCGCGCTCCTCGCGTATCTTCGCGAGCGACTGCCACTGCTCGGCGCGCCCCTTCGCGGAGACACCCGGCGCGCCGATGGCGCGAAGGACCGCCTCCTCCCCTCGGCCGGCACGCTTCAACGTGTCGTCGAGCTCGCGGGCGATGTCGGCGCGCGCATCGTGCGGCGCGATCTCCAGCGCGCGCTCGAGCGAGCCGACGGCGGCCGCGTGATCGCCCTGCTCGTTCTTCTTCGCGGCGATCGCCCGGAGCGCCTGGCTCCTGCGGAAGACGCCGAACTTCTTGGAGAGTCGCTCCACGAACGCGGGCTCGGGATGCGCGGTCACCGCGGCATCGGCCTGCGCGATGGTCTCGTCGTCGTCGGGATCCTTCTCGGCGGCCTGCACGAAGGCCCGCACGCTGCGCGGACCGTCTCCCATGGCCGCGGCGACCGACCCGACGAGGCGCAGCAGCGCGACGCCCACATTCGAGTACGGCTTCTCGCAAGCCGCGACGACCCGCGCGAGGCTCTCCTTCGCGCCCTCGGCACGCGCGAGCGCGTCGGCGAACCTGGTCAGGCGCACGTACTCGTCCACGTCGGCATCGGAGTCGAGCGCCCTCTCCACGGCGCGCCACGCCCACGCTGCGTCCTCGAAGAGGTCGAGCGCCATCTCCGCGAACGTGATGGATATGCGCGCGCCGTCCGGGCCCTCGAGCTTCTTCGCGAGCGAGTCCGACGCGCGCTCCAGGCGCATCGCGATGGCCTCGCCGTCGTCGGGGGCGAGCGACACGAGCTCACGCGCCGCCACCGACAGCATGCTGAGGGTGACGGGGTTCGGCGACAGAACCGCCGCTTTCAAGAGGAGATCGACCCGCTGCCGCGCGCCCTCGAGGTCGCGCGACGTGAGCGTCGCCGCGCGAAGGAGCCACGCCGCGCGGACGTTCATGCTGCGCGACAGCTCCGCGACGTGCTCGACCGTGCGCACCGCCACGGAACGCCGCTGCGCGCGCTCCGCGGTTCGCTCGAGCAGCGTGAGCGTCGTGCCCTCCGACGGGACTGCGATGAACGCCTGCGCCGCGTGCTTGAGCGCGAGCATCGGGGCGTGCGCCTCGAAGAAGCGCGCCGCGCGATGATGCGCCGCGCGGCGGCCGAAGCGACCGAGTGCTCCGCGCGCGGCGTAGTCGTAGATGGGCGACATCTCGTGGAGGCGCCCGATTCGCTCGCTCGCGAACTCGGCGATCGCGAGCGCCTCGGCATGCGACGGGTGTCGCTCGAGCGCGGTGCGCGCGAGCGCGATGGCGCGTGGATAGGCGCCTCCCTCGCAGGCGGCGCGCGCCGCCTCGGTGGCGATGATTCCTGCGCGGGCGCGATCCCCCTCGCGCTCGACGAGCTCGGCGAGGCAATCGACCGCGTAGCCGACGTCCGCGAACATCGACAGGTCACGACGAAGCGTGGCGTAGCCCTTCGCCGAGTCGAGCTGCGCCGCGCGCAGCCACGCTTGCACGGCGCGCGGCCGGTCATCGGCCATGTCCCACAACGCGGCGCCGAGCTCGCGGAACGCTTGCGCGGCGGTATCGGTTCGGCCTTCGTCGAGGTGGAGCTCGGCGCGTGCTTCGAGCAGCGCCAGCTCCGCGTCGGGAACCTGCTCGGTGCCGTGGAGCGTGTCGATGCGCTCGCGAACGGGCGCGAGATCGACGCCGGCGCGCGCTGCGCGTACGTAGGCGAAGAGCTCACGCTGGACGTCGCCCACGGCGCGATGATGCGCGGCGAGCGTGAGCAGGAGCGGACCGCGCTCGGCGGCCGGAGCGCCTGCCGCAATCCACCGCTCGACCACGCGAGCGCGGAGCCCGCCGTCGCCCGCCGCATCGGCGACCTCCTCGATCGCGGCGCGCAGCGTGGCGTGCCGCGGACCGAGCACGTCGAGGGCACGCCGCGCGAGGAGCGCCGCACGCGGAGCATTGCGCTCGCCGAGGCTGCGCAGCGCGGGCGCGAGGCGATCGGCGGTGACGCGCGCGGGCACGGGCTGCGGCAAGAGCCACGCGATGGCGTCCGCGAGGGCGGTCTCGTCGGCGAGGCGCGTGGCGCGATCGATGAGGGCCTGCACGGTCGCAGCGTCACCCGGACGGAGCGCGACAGCGCGACGTGCCCAGGCGATCGACGACGCTGCGTCGCCTGCGTTCTCGAAGGCTTGCGCGAGCTCGAGGCAGAGCGGCGCCGTCGGGCCGCCGACCGCCGCGGCGCGCTCCAGCGCCGTCGTCGCGATGCGTCCTTCGGTCGTCAGCACGACCGCAGAGAGCGCACGGATGGCACGCGCATCATCGGCATCGGCGCGGCACGCCTGCTCGGCCGCCTTGCGTGCCTCCGCGACCTCCCCGGCCGCGGCGAGCTGCTCCGAGGCCACGGCGGCGAGCACCGCCACCACGGGAGCACCGCACGTCGGAGCGAGCGCGGCGAGGGCGCGCGCGCGCGTCACGAGATCGCCGGCAGCCGCCGCGGTGATCCACGCGACCGAGTACGCCCACGGCGTGCACGCGTCGAAGAGGTCGGCCGCTGCTTTCGCCGCCTCGCCGATGTCGCCGGCGCGACGGAGCGCGGCCACGAGCGCGAGCTTCACGCGCGGGGGCGCACCACCGCGAGCGAGCCGAACACGACACAGCCGCGCGACCGCCGCAAAGTCCGACGTTCGCTCGGCGAGGCGGATCGCATCGGCGAAGAGCAGGTCGTCCTCGGGACGGGCGGTCGCGAGCTCTTCGAGGGTGCTCGCGAGCTTGCGCGATCGATCCGGCGTGCTGCGCAGCAGCCGTACGAGCTCGATCAGCGTCTCGACGCGGCCGCCTTCGGCCGACGTCCCGAGCGTGCGCTCGGCGAGCTCGGTCTCCTCGTCGCGACGTCGCGCCGACGGAGCGTAGCGTTCGAGCGCCGTGCGGGCGCGCTCGTCGCCGGCGTCCAGCTCGGCGACCACGCTATGCGCCCACGCCGCAAGCGCGTCGTCGTTGCTCTCCTCGGCAAGGATCGCCAGCGCACGACCGCCGCTGACGCGAGCAGCCACGTCGGACGAACCACCATGAGCCGCGCCGCCCATCGCCGCGCGGACCAGGCCCTCGACGACCCAGCCCGAGGACGCGCTCTTCAACGCGTGCGCGCGAAGCGCATGGACCGAATCGGTATTCGTGGCATCGGCCGCGACGCTGCGCGCATACGCCTCGATGGCACGGTCGGGCGATGCGAGCGGGCCGGAGAGCAGCCGGCCGAGCTCCGCCCACTTCTGCGCCGCAGCCCGTCCTCGCGACGCGGACGCCGACGCGGACGCTGCGTGCTCGGCGCGGATCTCCAGACGTACGGCAAGTGTCTCGAACGCTCCGGCACGGACGAGGAGATCGTCCATGGCGTCGGCGTCGGCTCCCTCGAAGACCGCATCCAGGCCCTCGTCGATCGCCGCACCGAGCGCGCGCGGGAGGTCACCACGCTCGAGGGCCTGCGCACGCCGGCGCGCATGGACCTCGGACGCGTCTCCCGCGCTCACGCCACCGCGAGCCGCCAGCCCGAGCGCATGGGCGCGGAGGATCTCGTCGGCCGCCGACACCTTCTGGCGCGCGAGATGCGCGGCGACCAGCGTCGCGGTCGCGAGCGGGCTCGAAGGATCGAGCTCGAACGCGCGCAGGAGATCTTCGAGCTCGCCCTCCGACTCGCCCGCGTAACCGCGGCGCTTGGCGGCGCGCACGTAGGCCTCGGCGCCGGCGCGCGGAGAGAGCGCGTCGGGCGCCCACGCCGCGATCGCGCCGAGCAGCTCGAGCGACAGGGCATCGATCTCGTCGAGCGCCGCCGCCTCGGAGAGCGCCTCTTGCGCGCCGTGCGCATCGCCGGCGCGCGCATGCAGCACGCCGATGCGCACGAGCACCGCCGCTGCCGCCACCGAGTCGTCGTCGCGCTGGATCTTGCGGAGCTCCGAGGCGGCGAGGCCCGGCTCGCCGAGGCCCTCGAGCCAGCCCGCGAGCGCGTGGCGCAGCTCTGGATCGTCGACTGCCGCGAGCGTCCGCAGCGCAAGCTCGATCGCCGCGTCGATCTCGGCATCGCGCGAGGCGAGGCGCTCGGCGAGCAGGCGGCTCGTCGCGCGCTCCTCCGTGTGATCGCCCATGACGCGCGCGAGCTCGAGGCGCGCGCGGAGCTGCGCCTCCTCGGCGACGCGACCCGTGCGCCGCTCGAGGGGCGCGCTCGCGGCCGACGGCGAGCGCGCGAGGATGCGCGAGGTGGCCTCGCTGCTCGTCCCGTTCGCGCCCGTGCCGTTCGTGGACACGCGCTACCTCACCGTGATCGAGAACGGGACGGCGACGACCGCGCGCTCTCCTTCGGCGAGCGGGGCCATGCTCGCCACGAACGGTACGAGATCCGGGGCGAGCCGCTCCAGCACCGCCATCGGCGACGGCGCGATCGCGGCCTGCATGCGCCCTTCGGCAGCCCCTCCGGGCTCGAGCGCATCGAGGAACGTCGGTTTCGTTCCGATGGTCGCGACATGCGCGTCATCGGGGAGCTTCGCGAGCTCGCGCGCCTTCGCGATCGCCGCGGA
>JAYTOQ010000525.1:0-5776 GCA_043747665.1 Polyangiaceae bacterium
TCGGCGAGACGCGCCATGTGCGCGCACGCTCCAGTGACGCTCGACCCGCCCGGCGCCTCGCCGTCGCACATCGCCTTCACGCGTCGCAGCACCTCCTCGTAGTCGAACGCGAGGACGAGCGGCTCGGCCGCGATGGCCTTTAGGATGGCGCGGTAGACGTCACCCGTGGTGCCATCGATGAAGCGGTACTCCTTCCGATCTCCGGAGCGCGCACGCGGTCCGGCCTCGAGCGCGTCGACCAGCGTTCGGAAGTCGGCGATGGTCGACGTGAGGCGGCACGCCTTCACGTGATCCTCTTCCTTGAGGCGCTCGGTGACGCGCTTTGGCATGCGGTCGACGGTGCCGAGCACGAAGCACGCATAGAGACAGAGCGCCTGCATCAGCTGCGGCGAGCCCGAGGCCTGATGCGCGAGGCGCTCGGCAGACGCGGCCTCGATGTCGACATTGAGCGCGTCGAAGCCGCTCTTCGCGATGCGCGCGAGATCGCGCGGGCGCCAGTAGCCGACGTCGATGACCGTGACGCGGCCCTGCAGCTCGGGATTGGCGCGGATCACGTCATCGGCGCGATGCGGCACGGCGGCGGTGACGATCTTCACCTCGCGGCGTGCCGCCTCCTTGAGCTGCTTCGCCACCTCGGCGCGAACGTCGCGCGGCATGTAGTGGAAGTCGTCGACGAGCACGACGATGTCGGTGCTTCCGAGCACCTCGATGACCTGCTCGAGTCCGCGGCGGGCCTTGCGTTCGGTGCCGATGTTGCGGCGTGCGTAGGTGGTGCTGACGTCGCCGGACGCCTCGCCGCTCGCGATGATCACGTCGGTCTCGGCCTTCGCGCCGACGCGCGCGCCGGTCTGCAGCTGCCACGATTTCGCGTCCGTCGTGTCGGCCGGCGCGTCGATCCAGTCGAGGACGCGCGTCCACACGTCATCGGGCTGGCGGATGCCGGCGCCGACCACGGGCACGAGCTTGTCCTTGCCCACCACCTTCTCGACGAGCACCGTCTTGCCGGACTTCGACGGCCCGGAGAGGCTGACGATCTGCCCCTTGGTCTTCAGCGCGAAGCGGAGCTTGTCCTCGAGGTCGTCGTCGCCGCGCGCGACGTACGTGTGCTCCGGGAACGAGCTCGGCACGAACACGTCGTGCGCCGTCAGGGGTCCGCGCGGAGCGCGCGGATGACCAGGGGCCGCCTGAGCCTTGGTCTTGGTCGGCTTCGTCATTCGCTCGCTCATCGTATGCTAAGAACGCGGTCGCCATGATCCCTCGCTACACGCCGCCCGAGCTCGCCGCCTTGTGGTCGTCCGAGCGTCGCTACCAGGTGTGGCTCGAGGTCGAGCTCGCCGCGTGCGACGCCATGGAAGACGCCGGCGTCGTCCCCAAGGGCACCGCGAACCGCATTCGCGCGAAGGCGCTCGTGCTCGACGCGGCGCGCATCGAGGAGATCGAGCGCACCACCAAGCACGACGTGATCGCGTTCCTCACGCACGTCGAGGAGCTCGTCGGCGACGACGCACGCTGGCTCCATCGCGGTATGACGTCGAGCGACGTCCTCGACACCTCGTTCGCGATCTTGCTGCGCGACGCCACCGACGGCCTCGTCAAGCGCACGACCGCGCTCCTCGAGGCGCTCGCGGCGCGAGCACGCGAGCACGCCAAGACCCCGATGATCGGGCGGAGCCACGGAATCTTCGCCGAGCCCGTGACGTTCGGGCTGGCGCTCGCGGGTCACCATGCCGAGCTCGCACGCGGTCGCGAGCGGCTCCTACGCGCGCGCGACGCCATCGCGGTCGGCAAGATCGCTGGCGCCGTCGGTACGTATGCGCATCTCTCGCCGTCGATCGAGCAGCGCGCGCTCACCGCGCTCGGGCTCCGCGCCGAGACCGTGAGCACGCAGGTGGTCGCGCGCGATCGTCATGCCGAGCTGTTCTGCGCGATGGCCCTCGTCGCCGCCGGCATCGAGCGCTTCGCCACCAACGTCCGTCACTGGCAGCGCTCCGAGGTCGGCGAGGCCGAGGAGGCCTTCACGCTCGGTCAGAAGGGCTCGAGCGCGATGCCGCACAAGCGCAACCCGATCCTCAGCGAGAACCTGTGCGGCCTCGCGCGCGTGGTGCGCGCTGCGTGCATCCCGGCCCTCGAGAACGTCGCGCTCTGGCACGAGCGCGACATCTCGCATTCGTCGGCCGAGCGCATGATCGCCCCCGACACGACCGCGACGCTCGCGTTCATGCTCGATCGCGCGCGCGGCCTCGTGGAGGGGCTCGTCGTGTACCCGGATCGCCTGAAGGAGAACCTCGGACGGGCCGCGGAGCTCTATTTTTCCGAAGCGGTGCTGCTCGCGCTCGTCGAGTCGGGCATGGCGCGCCAGGAGGCGTACGTGCTCGTGCAGCGCAACGCGATGCGTGCGTGGCGCGGCGACGGCGCCTTCCGCGACAACCTCTCCGCCGACGCGGACGTGTCCTCGCGGCTCACGACGGAGACGCTCGGCCAGCTCTTCGACCTCGATCACGCGCTGCAGCACGTGCCCGGCATCGTCGACCGCGCGCTCGCGACGTCGTGACGTCGTGACGTCGTAGTCGCTTCAGCGCATGACGAGGCCAGCGATGAGGATCGCCGTCATCAAGCACATCATCAGCCCGGTCATCACCGTGAGCGCCCAGCGCGCGTCGCTCGAGTAGCGCTTGCTGCTCCACACCGCGGCGAGGCCGATCGGGGGAACGAGGATCAGCAGCGAGCCGAGCGCGACGGGATCGTCCCACCACGGTTGGGGACCCTTGCCGGCCGCTGCCTGGGCCGCCTGCTGCTGCGCCAGGTTATATGCATGTTGCACGTGTTGCAGGTGTTGCGCGTTGGCGGGGAGCGCCGGCGCACGACCGCCGTAGGCCGGGAACACGCGAACGTCCTTCTTCGGATCACGGCGGCTAGGGACGATCTCGGGCTCGGGACGCGCGACCAGCGGAGGCGATAGATACGGCTGCTGCGGAGGCAGCGCGGCCTGCGAAATCTGCGGGAAGAGGCGGCGCAGCTCCTCGGGCACGGGCATGAACATGCACTTGCGGAGCGAGGACTTGCTGCGGGCGTGCCAGCCCCAGCCGGCGGGGGCCTCGCGCTCGCGCGGGGACTCCCGGAGCCAACCGTTCCCGATCAACGTGCCGATGCCACGGCTCGGGCTCGAACGAAGGTTCCGCGGGGTCTGTCGCATCCGGCCTCTACAGGATGCTACGCCTCAGCCGTTCCGCAAGGGCTCGACATCACCGTCACCCGTTCAGACGACACGTCGTACCCCTCGACGCACCGCGGCACGACCGATCAACCAGAAGATGGGAGGGAGGTGTCGCAGCCGCAGCTTGCTGGTTTCACCGCCATAAACTGGGCGAACCGGCACCTCGGCGACCCGCAACGCCCGCGCCGCGAGCTGCCCGAGGAGGTCGTTCGGATAGCCGAAGCTCGGCCAGAGCCCGGCGAGATCGAGCTTCAGAGCCGCCCCCCGCGCGAGCGCGGTGAACCCGCACTGGCTGTCGGAGATGGTCTGGTCGATGGCCGCCGACGTCAGCCGCGTGAAGACCTGTCCGCCGATCCAGCGCGGCAGGCCCATCGACTGCCGCACCGTCGGATCACCAAAGCGGTCGCCCTTCACGTAGTCGGCGGCGCCCGTGACGATGGGAAGCGCCACCGCTGCGAGCTCGTTCGGATCCATCTGTCCGTCGCCGGCCATCACGCAGAGCGCATCGGTCGGACGATCGGTGAGCGTGATCGCGCGACGATAGCCGGTGGTGAGCGACGCGCCGACGCCGCGTCGCCGCTCGTGTCGCTCGACGTGCAGGCGCGCATCGCCGACCGCGAGCGCGCGCTCGCTCGTTCGATCCGGGCTGCCGTCGTCGACGAGCACGATGGCGTCGACGAACGCGGGCATCGTCGCCACTACCCCGGCGACGTGCGCTTCCTCGCGAAATGCGGGCACGACCACCACCACACGCGAGCCGGACAGCAACGGTCAGATCCCTACCTTTTCGTCAGCACCAGCGGTGGAGAACAGCTTGCTCGGAACAAAGACGCCTCCATGACACCGGACCGTCACATCGTTAGAGTATCGCCGGACCATGGCGAGAATCTTGGTCATCGAGGACGAGCCCGACATCCAGCAGATCCTCGAGTACAACCTCCGCGAGAAGGGACACAAGGTCTTCCTCGCAGGCAAGGGCGAGGAGGGATTGCGGCTGGCGCGCGAGAAGCGTCCCGACCTCGTCCTGCTCGATCTCATGCTGCCGGACATGCCGGGCACCGAGGTCTGCAAGATCCTCAAGAGCGATCCCGTGACGCGCAACACCCAGGTGGTGATGCTCACCGCGAAGGGCGAGGAGATCGATCGGGTGGTCGGCTTCGAGCTCGGCGCCGACGACTACGTCGTGAAGCCCTTCAGCGTGCGCGAGCTACTCCTGCGCGTGCAGGCCATCCTTCGTCGCTCGCAGGGCGAGACCGAGGCCGCGCCCGGCATCCAGTTCGGGACCCTGCGCGTCGACCGCGAAGCGCATCGCGTCTGGGCCAACGAGGCCGAGCTCGAGCTGACCGCCCTCGAATTCAAGCTGCTCGTCACGCTCTACGATCGCAAGAACCGCGTCCAGACCCGGGCGGCGCTGCTGAGCGACGTTTGGGGCATCGACGCCGACATCACCACGCGCACCGTCGACACCCATGTGAAGCGCCTCCGCGAGAAGCTCGGCGACGCCGGCTCGTACATCGAGACGGTCCGCGGCGTCGGCTACCGCTTCGCCGACAACCCGGAAGAGGCGACCGGTTGAGAGGGCGAATCCGCGTCCGGCTTCTCGTCGCGACGTGGATCCTCGTCTCGGCCTCCGTCTATGCGTCGTTCGCGCTGCTGGGCGGACGCACCGACGGCGCGTGGCCGTTCCTCGTGTCATTGGTGGCTGGCGCGCTCGTGGGCTTCGTCGTGAGCGAGCTCTCGGTGCGCTGGTTCGACGAGGCCGTGCGCCCCCTCACCGACGCCGCGCGGCGCATGCACGAGGGCGATCTCACGGTGCGCGCACGCGTCGCTCGCGAGCAGGACGTCGGGCAGCTCGGCGCCGCGTTCGATCAGCTCGCCGGCAGCCTCTCGCAGACGGTCGGCGAGCTGCGCTCGGAGCGCGATCTCGTGAGCCGCATCCTCGACGGCATGCAGGAAGGCGTCCTCCTCCTCGACAAGGACGGCAAGGTCGCGCTGATGAACCCCGCGCTCCGCGAGATGCTGCTCTTGCGCGCGGACTTCGTGGGGCAGCCACTCCTCGAGGTGGTTCGGCATGCCGAGCTGAAGGAGCTGCTCGATCGCGCACGCACGACGCGCCAGACATGCTCCGGCGAGGTGGAGCTCGGTGGCCTCAAGCCACGACGCCTCCTGGTGCGCGGCACGGCGTTCACCCAGACGCGCGCGAAGACTGCGCGCTCGACGCCCCGCGGCCGCGGCGAGGGCGCCGAGAACGCGGGCGGCACGCTCGCGGTCTTCTTCGACGTCACCGACATTCGCAGGCTGGAGTCACTGCGTCGCGACTTCGTCGCCAACGTCTCGCACGAGCTGCGCACGCCGGTCACCGCCATCCTCTCGGCCGCCGAGACCATGGAGATGGCGCTCGCCAAGGATCCCGAGACTGCCAAGCGCTTCCTCGGCATCATCGAGCGCAACGCGGCACGGCTGCAGCGCCTCATCGAGGACCTCCTCGACCTCTCGCGCATCGAGTCGCGCGAGCTGCGGCTCCGACCCGAGCGCTTTGCGTTCGAGCCGTTCGCGACCCAC
>JAYTOQ010000526.1:0-2267 GCA_043747665.1 Polyangiaceae bacterium
GCCGCATGCCGCCTCGTACGCGTCGCCCTCGGGTCCACGCGCCGCCGCGCCGAGGCACGTCATGTCGCGGCCATCGGGCCCGGCGATGACCGAGAGCACGCGCGCAGCGCCGCGCACGTCGCTCGCGAAGGGCCCGACCTGATCGAGGCTCGACGCGAACGCCACGAGCCCGAAGCGCGAGACGCGCCCGTATGTCGGCTTCACGCCCACCGTTCCCGTGAACGACGCGGGCTGGCGGATCGATCCGCCTGTATCGCTCCCGAGCGCGGCCGGCGTCATCCCCGCGGCGACGGCCACGGCGCTACCGCCCGAGGAGCCGCCGGGCGCGCGCGTCCTGTCGCGGGGGTTCTTCACGGGTCCATACGCGGAGCTCTCGTTCGACGAGCCCATCGCGAACTCGTCCATGTTGGTCTTGCCGGGCAGGAGCGCGTCGGCGGCACGCAGCTTCGCCACCACCGTCGCGTCGTACGGCGGCACCCAGTGCTCCAGCATCTTCGAGCCGCACGTGGTGCGCACGCCACGCGTGCAGAGTGCATCTTTCAAGGCGATGGGCACCCCGGCCAGCGGCCCGAGCCGCTCGCCCCGCGCGCGCCTGGCATCGATGGCGTACGCCTGCTCGAGCACCTCCGCGCGCGCCACGGTGAGGAACGCGTTGAGTTCCTTGTCGGTCGCGTCGATGCGCGCCAGCGCGGCCTCGGCGACGCTGAGCGCGGTCGTCTCGCCGCGCTGCACGCGTGCGGCGATGTCGAGGACGTGATCGGAGGCCGTGCTCGTGGTCATGGTGAGGCTCTCTCGATCAATCGATGAAGCCGGGAACGGCGAAGCCCCCGTGCTCCGCATGCGGCGCGCCCGCGAGCGCGTCCTCGTGCGAGAGGCCAGGGACGATCACGTCCTCGCGCCAGCCGTCCTCGGAGCGCGTCGGCTCGATGCCCGCCACGTGGGCGGTGGGCGGAACATCGGTGGTGTCGATGGCCTCGAGCTCGGCGACGTACGCGACGATGCGACCGATCTCGGCGGCGAGGCGTCGCTCCTCTTCCTCGGTGAGCGAGAGCTCGGCGAGCGTGGCGACGTGACGGATGCGTTCGAGGTCGAGGTCCATGACGCCGGCCACTCTATCAGGACCGCCAAGGCAAGGGGATCAGGGCAGGCGATCAGGGCAGGGGATCAGGGCAGGGGAGACGAGCGCGCCGCCGCGCTGCTGTCCGTCGTCGCGCCGGCGTCGAGCCACGAGGGCGCCGGCGGATCCTCGTAGAGCGGAGCCGGCCCCTTCGGTGACCCGGGCGTCGGGCAGCCGGCGAGCCCGACCAGAGCCGTGAGCGCAGCAGCCGTGACGAACACCAGGCGCATCGCTGCGCTATCGCCCGACGGCTCCAGCGCGGCAAGGAGCTTCACGGAGGGAGCCGCATCCGGCGCGGGGCGGAGGCTCCAGTGGCGCATCAGCCGTGACCGGGTACGCTGTGGGGGCCATGCGAACGACCTTCCTCACCGCTGTCGCCGCCGCTTCGCTCGCGCTCCCTGCCATCATCGTCGCCTGCGGGACCAGCAACGATGCGCCCGGCGGCCCCGCCGAAGAGGCCGGAGTCGAGGTCACGGCAACGCCGGACGGGGGCGCAGCTGGCGACGGCGCGGCGACCGCGATCGATGCGGCGATGCTCCCGATCGCGAAGGGCAACCCGTGCCGCGGCGTGCCCCTTCCCGACGGCCAGCACTACAAGCCGAGCGGCATGTGCGCGAACGTCGTGTCGTCGTCCCTCGGCGTCGTGCGCCAGATCACGTTCGCGCCCAACGGCGACCTCTTCGCCGTCACCGGCAACGGCTCGATCAAGCGCCTCCACGACGACGATGGTGACGGTTTCTTCCAGATGAACGAGGTTGCCACCTACGGCGAGACCGGCGGCAACGGCAACAACGTGCACGTCGATGCCGCGGGCGGCTTCGTCTATGCGGGCAGCCCCGCCGGCGTGAAGCGCTGGCCATACGATCCTTCGGGAAAGACCGGCGGCGCAGGCGAGGACGTCGTGACGGGTCAGCCCGCCGATGGCCACGCGAAGCACACGGTCCACGTCTACGACGGTTACCTCTACGTTCACTCGGGCTCCGCCGGCAACGACAGCGCGCCGAAGAACCCGGCCTACGACGACCAGCGCTCGCTGATCCGGCGCTACCCGCTCGCGACCTTCACGTCCGGGACGCCGTTCGCGTGGCTCAGCGGCGAGGTGGTGACCAGTGGTCTCCGCAACGCCAACGGCTTCACGAGGAACGCCGCC
>JAYTOQ010000527.1:0-1905 GCA_043747665.1 Polyangiaceae bacterium
AGTCAGACGGACGCGTGGCGACGACCGCCCAAGCCGACCAGGAGCATGACCACCAGCGCGCCGATGACGCTGCCGATGACGCCCGCGGTGTGGAACGCGAGGATCGGTCCGCCGTAGATCACGCTGCCCACGAGGCCGCCGACGAACGCTCCCGCCATGCCGAGTAGCGAGGTGGCGACGAGGCCCATGCTCTGGCGTCCGGGCATCACCGCCCGAGCGACGAGACCGATGACGAGACCGAACAGGATGAATGCGATGAGGCCCATGGGTGTTCTCCGGTGAGGCGGCGCCTGGCCGCGTTGCAGGTGAGGATCGTCTGCGATGCTCTCACGCATGCAACGGGCCAACGGCAACGAGCCGATTCGCCGAGCGGGAAGCGATCACGGAGCACGCGTGCCGGCCGCGGCCGAGGCGCGTTACCCCACCGCTAGCGCTAGCTCCCGATGCTTGCGAGCTACTCCGCGTCCTTGCGCGAGCGCTTCGGCTCGGACGCTGCGTCGGTCGCCTCGATGGTCCCCGAGCCGTGACGGGCCTCGATGGTCTTTTTCGCGAGCGGTCTCGTCGCCGGGCCATCGAGGACGGCGCCGTCGACGCCAAAGCGCGAGCCGTGACACGGGCAGTCCCAGGTCTTCTCGGCGTTGTTGAACTTCACGAGGCATCCGAGGTGCGTGCAGACGCTCGACACGGCGTGCAGGGTGCCCTGCGGATCGCGGTACATCGCGAGGCGCTCGCCGCGCAGACGGATGGTCTTGCCCTCGCCCGGCCGGATCTCGCCCGGTGTCTTCGCCTCGGGCGGATGGAGCCAATCGCTCACGAGGTGCATCGGGAAATCGATGTTCTCGTGGACGTAGGTGCTGGCGGAGCTCATCGGCTTCACGCGCGTCGCGGAGTAGAGATCTGCCCAGGGGCTCTCGCGACCGTTCACGAGGTCGGCGACGATCATGGCCGCGACGGTGCCGAAGGTGGTGCCGTTGCCAGAGAACCCGGTGGCGACGAAGACGTGCTCGCTGAGCGAGTTACGCCCGATGAACGGGAGGCCGTCGACGGGCTGCTCGACCTGCGCCGACCAGCGGTACGACGGAGCCGACACGGGAAAACGCTGCTTCGTCCACGCGAGGAGAGAGTCGAGGTGCGCGTCGGTGTCGCTGGTGACTCCGGTCTTGTGGTCCTCGCCGCCGAGGATCAGGTACGGAACGCCGTCGACATCGAAGGTGCTGAGGTAGTGATACGGGTCTTCGGTATCCCAGAAGAGTCCGTCCGCTATCCGCACGTCGGGGAACGCGAGGACGTAGGAGCGATAGGCCGCGATCTTCGTCTGCAGAAATAGACGGTTGAGCGGCGCGTGCGTGGCGACGAAGACGTTCTTCGCGCGGATGACCGGACCGTGCTCGAGATGCACGATGCACGGCTCGCCGTCCTCGACGGTGATGACGCGACTGGCCTCGTAGATGTGCGCGCCCTTGGCCTGGGCCTCGGTGGCAAGGCTCGCGAGATAGCGGACCATGTGCATCTGCGCCTGGTCCGGGAAACGCAGCGCCCCCTTCGTCGCGAACGGCAGCGGCGCCTCCGCCAGCAGCTCGACGGGGAGCCCGGCGCGGCTCGCCGCCTCCAGCTCCTTCTGCAGCATGCCGAGGTCCTCCGCCTTCTCCGAGTAGAGGTAGCCGGGCCGGCGCGTGAAGTCGCACGGGATGGAGCAGGCCTTCACGAGCTCATCGACCTTCTCGATGGCGGCGCGGCTCGACTGCGCGACGAGCCGCGCTCCTTCCTTTCCGAAGTCGGACTCGATCTGCTGGTAGCGCATGTCGACCGCCTCGGTGAGGTGCGTCGTCGAGCGATGGCTCACGCCGCATCCGATGCGACGGGCCTCGACGAGGCTGACACGCTTGCCGCTCGCTGCCAGCAGCA
>JAYTOQ010000528.1:0-7572 GCA_043747665.1 Polyangiaceae bacterium
GTGCGGAAGGGCGACTGGACGTGCGCACCGGTCCCTTCCCTCCTCCAGGACCGTCGTGTCGAGATCACCGGCCCCGTCGATCGCAAGATGATCATCAACGCGCTGAACGCCGGCGCGAGCGTCTTCATGGCGGACTTCGAGGACTCGACGACGCCCACGTGGACCAACCTCGTCGATGGCCAGCACAACCTCTACGACGCGATCCGCCGGACCATCACCTTCGAAGCGCCGGGACCGAACGGCAAGAAGTACGCGCTCAACGAGAAGACCGCGGTGCTCTTCGTCCGCCCGCGCGGCTGGCACCTCCCCGAGAAGCACATGGTCGTCGACGGCGACATCGCGCCCGGCTCGCTCGTCGACTTCGGCCTCTACGTCTTCCACAACGCGAAGGAGCTCGTGGCGCGCGGCGCAGGACCGTTCTTCTACCTCCCCAAGCTGGAGAGCCATCTCGAGGCGCGCCTCTGGAACGACGTGTTCGTGCGCGCGCAGGAGAAAATCGGCCTCCCGCGCGGGACCATCAAGGCAACGGTGCTCATCGAAACGCTGCCCGCAGCGTTCGAGATGGACGAGATCCTCCACGAGCTCCGCGAGCATTCCGCGGGCCTCAACTGCGGGCGCTGGGACTACATCTTCAGCTTCATCAAGAAGCGCTCGAACGATCCCGGCGCCGTCCTGCCGGACCGCGGCCAGGTCACGATGGACAAGGCGTTCCTCAACGCCTACGTCCAGCTCCTCATCAAGACGTGCCATCGCCGCGGCGTGCACGCGATGGGCGGCATGGCCGCGCAGATCCCGATCAAGATCGTTGGCAAAGACGACGCCGCGAAGAACGACGAGGCGTTCGCGAAGGTGCGGGCCGACAAGCTCCGCGAGGTGACGAACGGGCACGACGGGACGTGGGTCGCGCATCCGGGCCTGGTCGCGCTTGCGCGCGAGGTGTTCAGCGCCATGAAGGGCCCGAACCAGCTCGATGTCATGCGGGACGACGTCAACGTCGGCCGGGACGATCTGCTCGAGGTGACGCCCGGCACGCGGAGCGAAGCGGGCCTTCGCCACAACGTGCGGGTCGGCATCCAGTACATCGAGTCGTGGCTGCGCGGCGTGGGCTGCGTGCCCATCTACAACCTCATGGAAGACGCTGCGACCGCGGAGATCTCGCGCGCGCAGGTCTGGCAATGGATCAAGCACCAGGCGAAGCTCGACGACGGCTCGACCGTGTCGCCGGAGCGCTTCCGCACCGTGGTCGCCGAGGAGATGGACCGCGTCCGCGCCGAGATCGGCGACGCGCGCTTCGCCTCCGGCAAGTTCACGGCGGCGCGCGAGCTGTTCGAGCGCCTCTCTCTCGCTCCTCGATTCGAGGAGTTCCTCACCCTGCCGGCCTACGAGCTGGTCACGAGCACTCAACAGAAGGACCCGTCATGAGCGCAGCCCGCGTCGCCGATACCCTGGACACCTCGTTGCTTCATGCGAAGCGCTTCGACGGCATCGTCCGTCCCTACTCCAAGGCCGACGTCGAGAAGCTTCGCGGCTCGTTCAAGATCGAGAACACCATCGCGACGCTCGGCGCCAGGCGACTCTGGGAGATGCTCCACACCGACGACTACGTGCACGCGCTCGGCGCGCTCACCGGCAACATGGCGGTGCAGCAGGTCCGCGCCGGCCTCAAGGCCGTCTACCTCTCCGGCTGGCAGGTCGCGGCGGACGCCAACACGTCGGGTCACATGTACCCGGACCAGAGCCTCTACCCGGCCGATAGCGTCCCGCACGTCGTGAAGCGCATCAACCAAGCGCTCATCCGCGCCGATCAGATCGAGCACGCCGAGGGCAAGCGTGAGCGCTACTGGCTCGCGCCGATCATGGCCGACGCCGAGGCTGGCTTCGGCGGTCCGCTCAATGCGTACGAGCTGATGAAGGCGATGATCGAGGCCGGCGCCGCGGGCGTCCACTTCGAGGACCAGCTCGCCAGCGAGAAGAAGTGCGGCCACATGGGCGGCAAGGTCCTGGTCCCCACCAGCCAGTTCATCCGCACCCTCACCGCGGCGCGCCTCGCCGCCGACGTCCTCGATGTGCCGACCATTCTCGTCGCGCGCACGGATGCCGACAGCGCAAAGCTCCTCACCAGCGACATCGACGAGCGTGACCGCCCGTTCATCGAGAAGGGGGCTGGGGGGGTGGCCGACCGGACGCCGGAGGGCTTCTTCAAGATGAAGAGCGGCGTCGAGACCGCCATCGCTCGCGGCCTCTCCTACGCGCCGTACGCAGACCTGGTCTGGTGCGAGACGTCGACGCCCGACCTCGACCAGGCAAAGCGGTTCGCCGAGGGGATCAAGAAGGAGTTCCCGAACAAGATGCTGGCGTACAACTGCTCGCCGTCGTTCAACTGGAAGAAGAACCTCGACGACGCGACCATCGCCAAGTTCCAGAAGGAGCTCGGAGCGATGGGCTACAAGTTCCAGTTCGTCACGCTCGCCGGCTTCCACGCGCTCAACTACGGGATGTTCGATCTCGCGCGCCGCTACCAGGCCGAGGGCATGAAGGCGTACTCGGAGTTCCAGCAGATCGAGTTCGGCGCCGAGAAGCACGGCTACACGGCGACGCGCCACCAGCGCGAGGTCGGCACCGGCTACTTCGATCAGGTCGCCGAGGTCATCTCGGGCGGCAAGTCGACGACGCTCGCCCTCGAGGACTCCACCGAAGCGCACCAGTTCTGAGCGGCGACAGAGACGAGAGGGCGGCGCCCATCACGACCATTGCCGCGGGCCTGAACCAGCCTAGGATAGAGGCGGCGGAGGTCCGCGGTCCATGAGCGATTCGAAGAAACCCAAGGTCGCTGTGAAGGGCATCGAGGAGGTGGCGCCGATGACGGTCCGCCTCGAGCCTCCCTCGACGCGCTGGGAGAGCGACCACGATCTGGCGCGCACCGTGAAGATGGCCCCCGCACCGGTGACCGTTCCCCGCCCTTCGCGGGCGCCGCGGCTCAGCGACGTGCCGCGCAGCCCTGCCGCCTCCGGCATCGAGATGCTGGTCATCGACGAGAAGCAGACCTCCGGAGGCGAGCGCCGTCCGTGGCGCGCTGCCGAGGTGTGGACCAAGCGCCGCGTCTATGGCCTCGACTCCACGTTCCGCTGCGTCGAGATCCTCGATCGCGAGAGCGGGCGTCCCGAGCTCACCCACGAGATGCTCGGCGCTCGCCTCGGCGGCGGCCGCATGCGCGACAAGGACGCCGTCCGCTTCAGCTATCCACTACCGCTTCCGGGCATGGAAGCGATGTTCTCGAAGGGCAAGAAGCACGGCTACACGTCGCCGGTCGAACGGATGGTGGTCCGCATCCGCGTCCTTCACACCACCGCGGACGAGAATGTGCCGTCCTGGGACGACATCGCGAGCCGCTGGTCGGAGCCGCCGCCGCAACCGTAAGATGTCCGTCGTGACGCCACGAAGCCCGCGCGCGCTGCTCATCGCCATCGTTCTCCTCGGCTCCGCCGCTTCGTCGACGCTTGGCTGCAGCCGCGCGGAGCCCGAGCCGAGGCCGTCCGCCGACCCCGCGGTCTCCGCGGCCGCGACACCGTCCGCGAGGCCCGCGACATCCGCTCCCGCTGCGGCGGCATCGCCGCCGCCGGTCGCGGCGCCGGCCGGTCCGCTCGTCCTCGCGCGCGGCGTCCGCATCGTGCACGCAGGTGCCGGCTCCGACGCCGCGCAGGTCGTTCGTGACGAGCGCGGGCGCGCGAGGAGCGATGGCCGAGACCTCGTGGTGTACGTCGGCGCGAAGTGGTGCGAGCCGTGCCAGTCCTTCCACAAAGCCGCGGCGAAGGGCGAGCTCGACGGTGAGTTCCCCGATCTCACGCTCCTCGAGTTCGATCTCGACGAGGATCGCGATCGCCTCGCGACCGCTGGATACGTGTCGCAATACATTCCTTTGTTCGCGATGCCGGCCTCGGACGGGCGCGCGTCGGAGAAGAAATTCGAAGGCTCGGTGAAGGGCGACGGCGCCGTCGCGAACATCGCGCCGCGCCTGCGCTCGCTCCTCCGAAAGTGACCTGCCCCTAAAGTGTGACGAACAGGTGAAATGTCACTTGCGCTGAGTGCGGCTCAGAGTAAAAGCGGCGTCACGAAATGGCACACGGACGACACATCAAGGTTCTGGGGCGCGGCACTCCGAGTCGCATGGGCGACGTGAAGACCGTCGAAACCATGTTGGTCGATTTGATCGACGTTCTCGGGATGCGGATCCTCGACAAAGCTCACATGTACGACGTCGAGACCGAGATCTCGAAGCTCGGCGTGGAGCCGTTCGAGGACGAGGGTGGCGTCACCGGCGTGTGCGTCTTGTCGACGTCGCACTGCTCGATCCACACCTGGCCGCTCCGTCCGTTCTTCGTGATGGACGTGTACTCGTGCCGCGACTTCGAGACGACGTCTGTGGAGAAGCTGTTGACGGAGCGCCTCGGCGCCTACGATCTCCAGGTCACCGACGTGTCCGAGGCGCTCGACTACAAGTTCGCGTCGAAGCCCGTCCGCCCCGAGACCGAGCTCGTCGGTCAGGCCTGAGCGGGCCTCTCGCGGCCTACGCCGCCTCGACGAGGCCGAACGCGGCCACGCCGCGTGAACGGAGCTCGCGACGGAGCGCGGTCGCCTTCGAAGGTGCCCCGAGGAGCCGCGCGAGGAGCTCGGCGGCCCACTCGTCGAGCATCGCGTTACCGCACGCGGCGAAGTCGTCGCTCGTTCCGGCGAGCAGAGCTCGCCACGCGCGCGTCTGACCGATGAACGTCGCGGTGACCTCGGTCCCGCGCGCGACGTCGGCGTCGGCAAGGGCGCCCGCGGCGTCGGCGGCCATGGCGTGGTCGAGACGCCCCTCGAGGAGCAGCGCCGGCAGGAGCGAGGCGACGTACGGAGAGCCGGCGCCGATCGCGACGTCGGCGAGCGTGGAGATGAGGACCGTGAACGGGTCGTCCGACGCGGGCGGCAGCGACGTGGCCGTCTCGACGGCCGCAGGCGGCGGCGGAGGCGAGGCCATGATCGCGGCCATGATCGGCGCACCTTCCACGCTCGCGCTCTCGTCGAGCGGCGGCAGCTCCTCGACCACGATGTCGGCGGCGTCGTCGTCCTCGTCGTCGAGATCGTGCACGGCGCCGCGAGCGACGATGCCGCTGATGCGCGGCTCGGGCACCGGCGGCTCGTCGATGACCACGGCTTCGGGCTCAGGCGCAGCGAGGAGCTCGACGGCTTCGGGCTCGGGCGCAGCGAGGAGCTCGGCGACGCTCATCGACGCAGGCTCGGGCTCGGCGACCGTCACGGCCTCGAGGATCGAAGGCTCCAGGACCTCGGGCTCGATGACCACGACGGCCAACGGCTCGGCCTCGCGCTCGTGACGGATCGCGACCGGAAGACCGGTCACGTCGAGGCACATCCAGCTCACGCCACGATGCAACTCAGGATTGTCGTTGGGGAACTCCGCGGCGAGGCTGACCACATCTACCTCCACAGTCTCTACTTCTAGTGGGCCGCGGCCGATGGGCCAAAAAACAGGCCTCTTACGTATGCGCGAGCGCCGACGTCAGCGTGGCTTCGCGTCCGCGATCGGCACCGTGACCTTGCCGGTGATGCTCGGCGGCGGCGTGCCGTTCGGGACCTCATTGGCCTTCGTGTAGATGGTGTCGAACGCGATGTGTCCCTGGTCGAAGCCCCGAAAATCCATCGACGCCGAGCTGCCGGTGAAGTTGGAGCTCTTCACGGTGTTCGGCCCGGCGCCCGACCCGTAGATCGTGATCCCGTAGATGTCCGTGTCGCTCGTGACGTGATCGATCTCGAACGACTCCGCGGGCTGGAGGTGCAGCCCGCAGTGAGCGCCGGTGAGCGTCGTGTACGCGACCTTCACGTGGCTGACGGTCAGCGTGGAGCCGCTGTTCACGACGAACGGCTTCAGCGCGTTCGTGATCACGCCTTCACTGAAGGTCGAGTCGAGCGCGCCCACCGCGGTGGCGATGCCGATGAGCCCGTTCTCCAGCTCGACGCCCTCGAGGTCCGCCTGCCCGCCACCGCTGACGATGAGGCCGGCCCACCTCGCGCCTGTGATCCTCGCGTGCGCGAGGTGGGCCGGCCCTCGCGTGAATCTTTCCGGCGACGTAGACGGTCGCCCGCGCACATCGTCACTGAGCCGAGGGCGAGCCAGGCTCCGGGCTAGCGAAGGGCCGCACGCGCGCCCGACGGAGCTCGACCAAACGTGACAGCTCCGTGGCACAAACCGCGATCACCCGCCTGTAGCCTGAGGCCGTCCGGCTGTAGCCTGTTTCTCTCGGAGGTCTCTCTCGTGCCCAACGCTTTCATTTCCGGTACCGGCTTCTACGTCCCCCCTCGCGTCGTCACGAACGACGACCTGCGGACGCAGTACGGCATCGACACGACGCACGACTGGATCGTGCAGCGAACGGGCATCGAGGAGCGGCGCTTCGCCGAAGAGGGCGTCGGCTCCGCCGATCTCGGCGCGGCCGCCGCGGAGAAGGCCATCGAGAGCGCGGGCATTAAGAAGACCGATCTCGACATGATCATCTTCGCCACCCTCTCACCCGAGCACTGTTTCCCAGGCTCCGGCGTGTACATGCAGAAAAAGCTCGGGCTCTGCGACGGACCCGACGCGAAGTTCGTCCCCGCGCTCGACATCCGCAACCAGTGCAGCGGCTTCCTCTACGCGCTCGGCACCGCGTCCTCGATGGTCAAGTGCGGACAGGCCAAACACGTGCTCGTGGTGGGCGCCGAGGTCCACTCCGCCGCGCTCGATCTCTCGACGAAGGGTCGCGGTGTCGCTTCCCTCTTCGGCGACGGCGCGGGCGCGGTCATCGTGAGCGCCACCGAGGAGGACCGCGGCATCCGCAACTGGAAGCTCGGCGCCGACGGTCGCTTCGCCGACGTCCTCGCGCAGCGCGTTTGGGACATCAGGAAGCGTCCGTTCATCCCGTCGAACGCCGACGGAGTCGGCCAGGTGCAGCCCGAGATGATGTGGGCGCAGATGGAAGGCAAGCTGGTCTTCAAGAACGCCGTCGAGCGCATGATGACCGTGCTGATGGAGGCGTGCATCGCCAACAACATCACCGGCGCCGACATCGATCTCTTCTGCTTTCACCAGGCCAACCTGCGGATCAACCAGTACATCCAGAACGCGCTCGGCATTCCGGACGAGAAGATCGTCCACAACATCCAGCGCTACGGAAACACCACCGCCGCGACCATCCCGATCCTCCTCGCCGAGGCAGTGCAGAGCGGCAAGCTGAAGCGCGGAATGAAGGTCGCGTGCTGCGCCTTCGGCTCGGGCTTCACGTGGGGCGCCGTCATCATCGACTGGTGAGCCGCGCTTGCTTGCGTGCGCCCACGCGCGCGCTCAGGGCGGGCCGCAGATGGTCCCGACCAGGCGCGGGTAATACGAGTCGTTCGCCTCGGCGGATGTCGTCTTGAGGCATTTCACAGCCGGCGAGCCCGCGGCAGTGTAGCCGGCGCATTTCGCGGCTTCGTCCATGCCCAGGCTCATGCATTGCCCGATCTTGCTCGCGTCCTTCTGACAGGCGCTGAACTGATCGAAGG
>JAYTOQ010000529.1:0-2968 GCA_043747665.1 Polyangiaceae bacterium
CCGATTGTACCAGCTCAGTGCGCCGCGGCGCTCCCGGCGTTCACGTCATACGCGCAGCGAAAACCGATCTCACGCGATCCATACGGCCAGGCCCAGCGCGCCGCCGTTCGCAGCTTGTGCGCGGGATCGCGAAAGGAGCCGCCGCGGATGACGTGACCGCGCGCGCCGAAGGCAGGGCCCCTGGGGTTTACCTGCGCGCCGCGGCCGTAGCCGTAGCCCTCCTCGTCGAGATCGAACCAGTCGGAGACCCACTCGGACGCGTTGCCTGCCATGTCGAGGAGCCCGCTCGCGGTGGCGCCGTCGGGGAACGAGCCGATCGGCGCGAGGCCCACGAAGCCGTCGCGCCCGTCGGTCGGGTCGTCGGACCATGCGCCGTGATTGGCGAGGTGAGGGTTGTAGAGCTCTCCCCACGGGAACGCGCGCCCGGCGCGGCCGCGTGCAGCGTGCTCCCACTCGGCCTCGGTCGGAAGCCGGCCGCCCATCCACGTGCAGTATGCAACGGCATCGTCCCAGCGCACGTGCGTGATGGGCAGCTCGGGGCGATCGTAGCGAGCGTCGCCGCTCGGATACGCAGCCGGTGAGCAGGAGCCCGCCGACACGCAGCGCGTGTAGCCGCGCACCGGCACCTCGGTGCGATCGATGTCGAAGTCGGCGACGACGACCTCGTGCGCGAAGCCCTCGGCGCGGATCCATTGCCCCGCCAGCGGGTCTCCGCAGCGCACGCCGAGGGGCTCACGCTCGCAGAGCTTGACCGCCTGGACCATCTCGCTCGGCGTCGAGCCCATCACGAAGCGCCCGCCCGTGATGCGCACGCGTCGCTCCAGCGGCGGCCGCAGCGCGACGATGCCCGACGCCGGCGCACGCTCCGCGGCGGCACCGAGACCGAGCCACACCTCCTCGACCCGCGGCGTACGACGCGCGTGCTCGAGGCCCGCGAACGGACCGCTCTCGGCGACCCCCGGCATGGGGAGGAACGCGAGAGCGGCGATCGCGAGCGCGGGCGCCATGTCAGCCGGTAAGGATGCGCATGGGGTGCTCGAGCAGCGCGCGCAGCTCGGCGAGGAACGCCGCGCCGATCGCGCCGTCGACCACGCGGTGATCGCAAGAGAGCGTCATCGACATCTTCTTTCCGGGGACCACCTCGCCGTCTCTGACAACGGGCTCGTCGCGAGCTTGGCCGACGGCGAGAATCGCGCCCTCGGGAGGGTTGATCACCGCGGAAAAAGCGTCGATTCCGAACATTCCGAGGTTCGAGATGGAGAACGTCCCCTCGCTCATCTCCTCGGGCTTGAGCTTCTTGGCGCGCGCTCGCGACGCGAGATCGCGGACCTCGCGCGCGATGGCGACGACCGTCTTCTGGTCGGCGTTGCGCACGACCGGAGTGACGAGGCCGTCGGGGATGGCGACGGCGACCGAGATGTCCACGCGCCTGTGAATCAGGATCGCCTCGTCAGTGAACTGCGCGTTGCACTCGGGAACGCGGATCAGCGCGGCGGCGACGGCCTTGATGACGAGATCGTTGAGGCTGATCTTCTCGGGCTTGGGCGCGTCCTGCGGCGAACCGCTTCCGGTCTTGGCGCCCTTCCCGCCGTGGCTCTCTTCGGCAAGCTGGCCGTTGATGCTCTCGCGCATGGCGACGAGCGCTTCGCAGTCCACGTCGATGGTCAGGTAGAAGTGCGGGACCGTCTGCTTCGACTGCGTGAGCCGCCGCGCGATGGTCTTGCGCATCGGCGAGAGCGGTCGCACCTCCGGCTGCGCGAGCGCGAGCGCGCCTGGCGTGGCGAGGCCGCCTTGCGGCGCACGCGCGAGCGCGGTCGAGCCATCCTTGGCGCCGTTCTCCTTGCTCGCGGGCGCGTCCTTGGCGGGCGCGTCCTTGGCGGGCGCGGGCGCAGCGCCGCCCTTCTGCATGGCGTCGAGATCGGCGGGGATGATCCGTCCGTGCTCGCCGGAGCCATGCGCCGACGTGAGGTCGATGCCCCGCTCACGTGCGACCTTGCGCACGTACGGCGAAGCGAGCACGCGGCCGCTGCCGCCGCCGTCGTCGGCTTCGATCGCGACGTCGCGCTCGGTGCGCGAGAGCAAGCTGCCCTTCGCGGCGATCTTGACCTTCGCGGCGGTCGCAGCGGCGCGAGCGGCAGGCCGCAACGTCTCGGCGTGCTGCGCGGTCTTTTCCTCGGGGGCCTGCGCTGTCTTCTCCTCGGGAGCCTTCTCTGCCGGCGTCTTCTCCTCGGGAGCCTTCTCTGCCGGCGTCTTCTCTTCGGGAGCCTTCTCGGTGTCCGGCTTCGCCGGCGCTGGCGCCGCGGCTTCTTCTCCGCCGCCGCCGGCCTTGCCGACGAGATCGCTCACGTCCTCGCCGGCCTCGCCGAGGATCGCGACCGCCTGCCCGAGCTTCACGTTGGTCCCGGCGGTCACCAGGATCTTGAGCAACGTTCCCTTGTCGAACGCGCGGAACTCCATGGTCGCCTTGTCGGTCTCGACCTCGGCGAGGAGGTCATCGACCGCGACCGGATCACCCTCGTTCTTGTGCCACGCCTGGAGGACGCCTTCCTCCATCGTGGGCGAGAGCTTTGGCATCTCCAGGATCTTCGCCATCAGGATGCTCCCTTTCCGCGATGCACGACCCGCTTCACGGCATCGACGACGCGCGCCGGCTGCGGCATGCACAGCTGCTCGAGCTTTGCGTTGTACGGCATGCCGACGTCGAGCTGCGCGATGCGCAGGATCGGAGCGTCGAGCCAGTCGAAGGCGAGCCGCTGCACGCGGTCGCAGATCTCGGCGCCCACGCCGCCGTACGGCCAGCCCTCGTGCACCACCACGCAGCGATGCGTGCGCCGCACCGACTCGGCGATGGTGTCCTCGTCGAGCGGACGCAGCGAGCGGAGATCGACGATCTCCACGGAGATCCCCTCCTTCTCCAGCGTCGCGGCGGCGTCGAGCGCGACGTGCGTCATGCGCGAGTACGCGACGA
>JAYTOQ010000530.1:0-8825 GCA_043747665.1 Polyangiaceae bacterium
CGACTATACCGGATCCGGCTCGGCGAGGAACGCGGCCACGTGGTCGGCCACCTCGGGCGCGAACAGGATCGCGAGATGCGCGAGACCCGCGACCTCCACGTCGCGGCCGCCGCGGATGGCCAGCGATGAGCTCTCCTTGGGATGCACGACGTTGTCGTGCGACGAGTAGATGGAGAGGCACGGCACCGCGAGCTTCGTCCCCGCCTGCGTCTCGAGGAGCTTCGAGCCTCGCCGGAGGCTCGAAGCTCCGATCCCGAGCAGCGGCCCCTGCCACATCACGCCCGCATGGGGCGTCGCGATGGTGACGCAGCGCCGGACCGCGAGCTTCTCGCGCTTGGCCTCGCCGCGCATCATCTCCATCGCGACGAGCCCGCCCATCGAGTGACAGACGAGGTCGACCGCGGGGCTGCCGCTCTCCTTGCAGACGCGCGCCACGAAGCGATCGAGTCTCCTCGCGTTCGAGTCGACCGACGCGAACCAGGGATAATTGAAGCCGTACATCGGACCGAGGCCCCTCCGCGCGAGCGATCGAGCGAGCCCCACGAACCCGACGCGGTTCTGCATGTAGCCGTGCACGAAGACGATCGGCACGCGCTCCTTGGCGAGACCGTCCTTGCCGCGCTGGACGAACAGCGAGTCCATGCGATGACCGAACAGGTAGAAGAGCGGCAACAACGGCTGCGTCCAGAACGCGATCCAGAGCTCGCGGATCAGCGCTCGCAGCGAAGCGCCGCGCTGCCGCGCCCCGACGTGCCGCCCCATCAAGAGGAACGAGCCGAGCACGTAGCCGACAATGCCGACGCCGATCACCAGGGCGATGGCGCCCGCCGCCTCTTCGGCCAGCACGAGGGGATCCCACGACATCTCGCGCGCCCTTATAGCGCAAGCCGCGCTACCCTGGATTCCATGTCCGAAGTAGCCGCCAAGTTCGAGGACGCGCAGGCTCGCGTGAAGAAGCTCACCAAGTCGCCGTCGAACGACGACCTGCTCGAGCTGTATGCACTCTACAAGCAAGCCACGGCTGGCGACGTGAGCGGATCGCGGCCGGGCATGCTCGACATGAAAGGTCGCGCCAAGTTCGACGCATGGACGAAGAAGAAGGGCACGAGCAAGGACGACGCGATGACCAAGTACGTCGCGTTCGTGGACAAGCTCGGCGGCTGACCGCCGCACGCTGCGTCGTCAGTGGCCGTGGCCGCCCTTCACTTCGTTGACGAGGCCGAGGATGGTCTTCTTTGCGTCGCCGAGGACCATCATGGTGTTGGGCAGGAAGAAGAGCTCGTTCTCGGCGCCCGAGAACCCGGTGTTCATGCTGCGTTTAAGGACGATCACGCTCCTCGCATGCTCCACGTTGAACACCGGCATGCCGTAGATCGGGCTCGCGTTGTCGGTCTTTGCCCCGGGATTCACGACGTCGTTGGCGCCGACCACGAGCACCGCATCGGTGCGCGCGAAGTCGTCGTTGATCATGTCGAGGTCGAAGAGCGAGTCGTACGGCACGTTCGCCTCCGCGAGGAGCACGTTCATGTGACCGGGCATGCGTCCGGCGACGGGATGGATTGCGTACTTCACCTCAGTGCCGCGCTTCTCGAGCGCCGCCACGAGATCGCGCACGGCGTGCTGCGCCTGTGAAACGGCCATGCCGTAACCGGGAACGATGATCACCGACTGCGACGCCGTGAGCACCGCAGCCGCGTCCTCGATGGTCGCTTCATTGAACGGCTTCGCGGCCCCGCCGGTGGTCGGCGCAGCGGTCCCCTCCGCGGTCCCGAACGCGCCGAAGACGACGTTCGCGAACGAGCGGTTCATCGCCTTACTCATCATCATGGAGAGGAGGAGGCCCGACGAGCCGTCGAGCGCACCGGAGATGATGAGGATGTTGCTCTTCAGGGCAAAGCCGGTCGCGCACGCGGCGAGACCGGCATACGAATTGAGCAGCGAGATGACGACGGGCATGTCCGCGCCGCCGATGGGCAGCACCGCGAGGATGCCGAGCGCGAGGCCCGCGCCGCACATCACGAAGAACATCCACTGCGGCGCGTCGTGCGGGAACGCGATCTGGTAGCCGAGCAGCGCGATGGTGCCGAAGAACGCGCCGATGTTCATCGCGTTCTGGCCCTTCCAGGTGATCGGCGCGCCGCTGATCACGCCCTGGAGCTTGCCGAAGGCCATGATCGAGCCGGTGAACGTGAGCGATCCGAGAAACACCTCGAAGCCGAGCGCGCCCATCGTGAGGCGGTTCATGCCGTGCTCGGTCGCGGCGATGCCGGCCGAGCCCACGGCGGTCGACGCGTCGACGGCGGTAATCAAAGCCTCGCCGAAGAGGCCGCGCAGCTTGTGGAACTCGGTGATGCCGACGAGCGCGGTCGCGAGACCGCCGAACGCGTGCGAGAAGGCGATTCGTTCGGGCATCTTGGTCATCGGGATCTTCAGCGAGATCGACGTCCCGATGAGCGAGCCGAGGAGAAGACCGGCGACGATCCACTCGTAGGAGACGATCTCCCGCTTCACGAGGGTCGCGAGGACCGCGATGAGCATGCCGAGCTCACCGAGGAAGATGCCGCGACGACCGTTCTCCGGCGACGAGAGCCCGCGCAGACAGAGAATGAAGAGAATCGACGAGACGAGGTAGGCCAGGCTGATCAGCGTGTCTTGCATGACGCTCAGCCCTTGGCCTTGGAGGCGTTCACACGCGAAGGGGTGGGGCTCTTCTTGAACATGCGCAACATGCGATCGGTGATCATGAAGCCGCCGACCACGTTGATGGTGGCCGCGGTGACGGCCACGAAGCCGAGGATGCTCGACACGAGATCGTGATGCGCGCCGGCCGCGACGAGCGAGCCGACGAGCGAGATGCCGCTGATGGCGTTCGTGCCGCTCATCAGCGGCGTGTGCAGCAGCGGCGGGACGCGCGAGATGACCTGGTAACCGACGAAGGTCGCGAGCGCGAAGATGTAGAGACCGAAGACCAGATCCTCGCTCATGACGCTGCTCCGATCGCTTCGCGTACGCGCTCTTGCACGACCTCACCGCCGTGCGTGATGAGGCAGCCACGCGTGATCTCGTCCTTCGTGTCGAGCTTCAACGTCCCGTCCTTGGTGAGGTGGAACATGAGCTTCTCCATGTTGCGCGACCACATCTGGCTCGCGTGGACCGCGAGGTTCGACGGGAGGTCGACCGCGCCGATGATGGTGACGCCATGCTTCACGACCGTCTTCCCTGCCTCACAACCCTCGCAGTTTCCGCCCTGCTCGGCCGCGAGGTCGACGACGACGGAGCCGGGCTTCATCGCCTTCACCATCTCGTCGGTGACGAGGACGGGCGCGCGCTTGCCGGGGATGAGCGCGGTGCAGATGACGACGTCGGCCTTCGCGACGTGGTCGGCGATCGCCTCGGCCTGCTTCCTCTTGTAATCCTCGGACACTTCCTTGGCGTAGCCACCGGCGGTCTGCGCGTCCTCGTCGGAGTCGACCTCGACGAACTTCGCGCCGAGGCTCTCGACCTGCTCCTTCACCACTTTGCGCACGTCGAACGCCTCGACGCGCGCGCCCAGGCGCTTGCCGGCGCCGATGGCGGAGAGCCCGGCGACGCCGGCGCCCAGCACGAGCAGCGTCGCCGGAGCGATGGTGCCGGCGGCGGTGATGAGCATCGGGAAGAAGCGCGGGAGCTGGCTCGCCGCGAGGACCACCGCGTAGTAGCCCGCGGCCGTTCCTTGCGAGGAGAGGACGTCCATCATCTGCGCGACTGTGGTGCGCGGGATGAAATCGACCGCAAAAGACGTGATCTTCTTGGCGGCGAGCGCCTTCACCAGGTCGTGGCTCACGAGCGGCAGCAGCGGCGCGAAGAGCGTGCTCCCCTCCTTCATGAGGGCGATCTCCTCGAGCGTCGGGACGCGAAGCCGCATCACGGTGTCGCCGGCGGCGATGGCGGCGGGCTGACCGGCTTCGACGGTGGCGCCCTCCTTCACGTAGTCGGCGTCGGCGAAGAGCGCGCGTTCTCCGGCGCCGGACTCGACGACCACCTCGATCTTCTTCTGCCCGAGGCGCTTCACGGAGTCGGGCACGATCGGGACGCGCCGCTCGTGGCCGGACGCCTGCGAGGTCCATTCTCGGAGGACGGCGATCTTCATGTTCTCGTTCCCATGGCTTGGCCGCGGGACCTTACACCAGGTCGCGCTTGCGTTGCGATAGCGCTAGCCTACGAGCCATGCGCGTAACGGAGTCGATGGGGCCGGCGTGGGAGACGATGAAGCGGATCCTCTTCCGCCCATTCAACGCCGGCACGTGGTTCTCGTTCGGCTTCGTCTTCTTCCTCCAGAGCTGCATGGAAGGCGGAGGCGGCAGTGCGCTCAACCTTCCCAGCCGCAGCAGCGGCGGCAGCAGTCACCGCTCGCATAACGGTGACACCGGCGACGACCTCGCGGGCATCGCGCACGACGTGATGGCCTCGCTCCATCTGCCGTTCGGGTTTCCGTCTCGGCAATCGCTGTCCGGCTCCGGCATCGACGCGAGCACCATCGTGATCATCCTCGCGATCGCGTGCCTCGTGGCCATCCCGATGGTCATCCTGATGCTTTGGCTCGGCACGCGGGGTCAGATGATGGCCATCCGCAGCGTCGCCATCGGTCAGGCGAACGTGAGCGAGCAGTGGAACGCCACGCGCGACGCCGGCGGCAAGCTCTTCAAGTTCCATCTCGCGATGATCGGCATCGGGCTCGCCATGTTCGTTCCGCTGGGCGGCGCAGGCGCGCTCGTGGCGGTGCCGGCCATCCGCGACGGCGCGCAGATCGAGTCGCTCCTGCCGTTGTTGATCGGCCTGGGCGTGATCGCGCTCCTCCTCTTGTTCCCGCTCCTGCTCGTCAACGCGATGGCGCGCAACTTCGTCGCGCCGATCATGCTGAAGCACGGGTTGGGCGCGCGTGAGGGCTGGAAGCGCTTCTGGACCGTGGGCCGCGATCACATCGGCGGCATCGTCGTGTTCTACCTGCTGCGCCTGGTGGTCAGCATCGGCGCGGGCATCGTCGGCATCGTCGCGGGCTTCTTCACGTGCTGCCTCGGCTTCCTGCCCGTGCTGCACCAGACGGTCATGGCGCCGTATTACGTCTTCGAGCGCGCATGGACGCTCGAGGTGCTCGCCTCGATGAGCCCCGACTTCGACGTGCGCTCGGGCGGAGGTGGTCCTCCCCCGCCGATGCCGTACGGTGGCGGTGGCGGTGGCGGTGGCGGATACAATCCGTACGCGCCGCAGCCCGGTGCCAACCCCTACGCACCGCCTGGTTATGGTGGCGGTGGCGGTGGTGGCGGCTTCGGTCCTCCGCCCGGCGGCTTTGGAGCACCGTGATGGACCTCTCTCATCTCGCGAGCCTTTATTCCGAGCACGTCCGCGCCGTCGAGAAGCGCTATGCGGCGGCGCTCGTCGAGGCCGGCTACGACGCGGTCATCGTGCACTCGGGGACGCCGAAGAAGCGTACCGAGTTCGACGATCAGTTCTTCCCGCTGCGGCCGACGCCGGAGTTTCATCTGTGGGCGCCGCTCACGGAGCCGGACTGCTTCGTCGTGTTCGAGACCGGCAAGAAGACCATGCTCGTGTGGCCGGAGTGCAAGAGCTTCTGGGAGCGGCCGGCGCCGCCCGACGCGACGTACTTCCTCTCCGCGCTCGACGTGCAGCGCGTCGACGAGCCGGACCTGAAGAGGCTGTCGACGCGCGCGAAGCGGATCGCCTGGGTCGGCGAGGATGCAGCGCGCGCGGGCAAGCTCGGGATCGCGGCGGACGCCGTCAATCCGGCGAAGCTCGTCGCTGCGCTCGATGGCGGCCGCATCCAGAAGACGCCGTACGAGATCGCATGCCTGGCGGAGGCGAACCGCATCGCGGCGCTCGGTCACGAGGCGGTGCGTTTGGCCTTCGAAGGCGGCGCGCGGTCGGAGCTCGAGCTCCATCTCGTGTTCCTCGGCGCCACGCGTCAGGACGATCAGGAGACTCCGTACAAGAATATCGTCGCGCTCGGTCGCAACGGCGCGGTGCTCCATCACGTGAGCTACGGACGCGACGCGACGCGCGCCGAGTCGCTCCTGCTCGATGCTGGCGCGTGTTACCTCGGCTACTGCTCGGACATCACGCGGACGTGGGCGCGTCCGGTGACCGGCACGGGCGGCAGCGCGGGAAGCACGTTCTCGGCGCTGGTCCTCGGCATGGAGGCGATGCAGAAGCGTCTCGTCGCGAAGGTCGCGCTGGGCATGCCGTACGAGCAGCTCCATGACGAATCGCATCGCCAGATGAGCGCGCTCCTCGTCGAGTCCGGTCTTGCCACCGGCACCGCCGAGGAGGTCGACGCGCAGGGCGTGAGCCGCGCGTTCTATCCGCACGGGCTCGGCCACTCGCTGGGTCTCGTCACGCACGACGTCGGCTGCGCAGCCCTGCGCCCTCGTGCCGACAACCCGTTCCTGCGGAACACGTCGTCGATCGCCGAGGGCCAGGTCTTCACCATCGAGCCGGGCCTCTACTTCATCGACGGCCTGCTCGCAGAGCTGCGCAGCAAGCCCGCGGGCAAGCTCGTCGACTGGAACGTGGTCGAAGCAGTCACGCCCTTCGGCGGCATCCGCATCGAGGACGACGTGCTCGTCCTCGAGAAGGGCGTCCGCAACTTCACACGCGAAGTGCTGCCGATCGGCGGCGCGACAGTCTAGCGGGATGCCGCGAGGCGCGCCGGCAGTGTGCCGCGTCCGCGTCCGCTGCCGAGGGCGCCGCCGCCAGGCGCGGCCGCCGAGCCGCCCTTACTTATTCTCGAGCTCGATCGACGCGGAGTTGATGCAGTAGCGGAGGCCGCCCTTGTCGCTTGGGCCGTCGTCGAAGACGTGGCCGAGATGCGCGCCGCAGTCGGCGCACAGCGCCTCGGTACGCGTCATCAAGTGCGAGCGATCGACCTCGCTCGCGACCTTCGCGCCATCGACCGGCTTGGTGAAGCTCGGCCACCCGCTGCCCGATTCGAACTTGTCGTCGGACTTGAAGAGCTCCGCCTTGCACGCGGCGCAGCGATAGACGCCGGCGTCGTGGCAGTCCCAGTACTTGCCGGTGAAGGCCCGCTCGGTACCCTTCTTACGCATGATCTCGTACTGCTCCGGGGAGAGCTCGGCCTTCCACTCAGCGTCTGTCTTGTTGACCTTCGTCATGTGACCAAGGATACGCACGAACCCGGCCAACGGTTACGCTCTCGCTGCGTCATCCGCCGGATCCGCCGCCGCCACCGCCGCGGAACGAGCCATGCGACCCGCTGCCGTATCCGTAGCCGCCGCCGCCGCGGTAGTGACCATGGTACGCGGGGCGACCGAATGCGAATCCGAAGCCTGCGCGCGCGCGCCCGTAGAACACCGGATCGTCGACGAGCGTGTAGCGATCACGAACGCGAAACGCCTCGGGGCCGAGGCGCGCGTCCCAGTCGACGAGCCACGTACCGTTCACCGGCGGCGGCACGTCGTTGAGGAACGCGAGGTCCACCATGTAGATCCCGACGCCCGCGGCTTGCCACGCGCCGAAGCTCACGTGGAGATCGTCCTCCTCTACCTCGGCGTCGTCGAGGTCCTCCACGAGGTAGACGACGCGCGTGATCCCTTGCTCCTTCAGCGTGGCGGCATCGGGGAGATCGCTCGCCATCACCATGTAGCGGTTGTCGTAGGTCTCGTCGGATGGCTTGTCGAAGCGGTACGCGAGGCGCCACGAGTCGAGCAGGAACACCGGCGCGGCGGTGGTCGTCGATGAAGGCAACGGCTTCGGCTGGAACGCAAGCAGCCCCGCGAGCGTCTCGTCGGCCGGAACGACCGCGTCGTCGGCCGGCCAGTTGTTGAACGTCACGACGGGCGCGACGGGCTCGCGCGCCTCCTTGCTCAGGCGCGCAGCGAACGCGCAGGACGCTGCGCCGCGCAGATCCACGACCCACAGCGTGTTGCGCGGCAGACCGCCGCGCGCGACGTTCACCGCAGCCTTCTCGGCCTGCGCCACCACCTCGAGGCTGCGAACGTCGGGCAACGTGGCGCTGGCTCCCATCGGATCCACCGACGCCATGAGCGTGCCCTTCGCGTAGCGCGACCATGCGACGTCGCTCGGAAGCTGCCATGCGCGCGCGAGGTCGGTCGACGACGGGAGCACCACCTCGGCGCCTTCCGGCACGTCCTGCGACCAGAACGCGACGCTCACCGACGGTGTCCATGGACGCATTCCGCAGCCAGCTGCCAGCAGCGCGACTGTTACCCCGAGGATGCGCCTCACGAGTCACCTCGCACGAAGACCGGCACCACGAGCGCGTCGTGCGAGCAGTGCGACGCCGCAGTGAGCCGTGCGAGATAGCCGACGAACGCGCCGTCGAGCAGGTACACGCCGAGCGTGAGGCAGCGTGGACCCCACGGCGTGGGGACGTGCCCCGGCGGAACGAAGCGCTGCGCGATCCAGACCTCGCCGTCGTTCTCGGCCTCGGCGACCGCGTCGAGCGTCCGCTTCCAGCCATCGTCGGTCTCGAGCGAGCCGACGATGACGTCGTCGCCGACGCGTGACAGGTCCCGCTTGACCACCCAGCCCTCGCGCCCGTGAGCGAGGAGGCTGCCGTCGAGCGAGCGGAAGGCGAAGCTCTCGGGGAAGATGGCGTGTGCGGCCTCCGGCTCGGTGTGCCAGGCGCGCGCCATGGCCAGCTTCGACTGCGCGTGGATGACGGAGAAGGCCGACACCGACGCGAGCTCGCCGCGCTCGGTGGCGCGCGCGAGGGCCGGCACGTTCGCCTGCTCCTCCATGTGCTCGAGCGGGTAGAACCGATAGAGCACTGCGAGACGCTCGCCGCGATA
>JAYTOQ010000531.1:0-1772 GCA_043747665.1 Polyangiaceae bacterium
TCGAGCGCATCGATGACGGCCTTGATCGGCCCAAAATCCCGGGCTGTGGCGGTGATGATGAGCGAGTTGGTGGTCTCGTCGGCGCTCACCTTCGCCGTCGCCTCGAGGACGCTCGAAGGCGCGTTGGGCAGCGTGCGCGTGGGCGTGGCGCCGCCACCGCCCGCAGCGCCGCCACCGCCCGGAGCGCCGCCGATGGCCTCGTTGATGGGCCCGACGATCTTCTTCGCGTCGGCGTGCTGGAGCATGACGACGCGCACCTGCGCCTCGTTCGACGGCGCGACGTCGAGCTGCTCGAGGACGCGCAGGATGCGCTCGTACGAGGCGTACGTCGCGACGATGACGAGCGAGTTCGGGCGCTCCACGGCCACGATGCGACCGACGTGCAGCGGGCCGGCGGGCGCGACCTCGGGCTTCTTCTCGAGGCCGAGGATCTCGGCGAGCTGCTTCTGGACCTGGGCCGCAGGGAGGTAGTGGAGGGGCTGGAGATAGAGCTTGTCCTGCTCGCTCGCGGCGTCGATGGCGTCGAGCACCTCCATCATGCGGCGGAGGTTGGCGCCGGTCTCCGTCATGATGAGGAGGTTGCCCGGCACGTAGGGCACGATGCTCGCGTCCTTGGTGGCGAGCTTGGAGAGGACGCCGCTCGCCACCTCCTCGGCGGAGAGGTGGACGAGGCGATGGATGCGCGTGACGTATCGCTCCTCGGCGGGGATGTCGCCGCGCTCGATGGGCGTCAGCTGCCGCGCGACGTCCTGCGACTCGACGATCTTGAGGAAGCCCGCCTGCGGCACCACGGTGAGGCCGTTCGCGGTGAGCACGGCGAGGAAGGCCTGGTAGGCCTCGGCGACGGTGACCTTCTGCGAGGCGTAGACGCTCGCCTTGGTCTTGGCGAGCTTGGGGCTCGCGATGACGAAGCGCTTGCCGGTGAGCTCGCCGATGACGCGAACGAGCTCACCGAGATCGGCGTCCTCGAGCTGGAGATCGACCTTGTCGGTGAGCAGCTTGGGCTTGTGCTGGAAGGCGGCATCGAGCGGCGCGGGCACTGCGGGAGGAGCGGGTGGTGCGGGTGAGGGCAGGGAAGGAGCGGCGAGCGTGGTGGGCGCAGCGACGGCCATCGCCGGCAGCACGACAATGGCGGCCGACCCGAGCGCGCAGAGCAAATGACGCATGCGACCGGAGGACCGTCAGCGCGATACGTGCATTCCTCAGCGATGTCGTTGACGATCTGTCGCAAAAACCGATGCAAGGCGCGCGTTCGTGACGATGGCGGACGAGCAGAGCAGCGCGCTCGCGCGTATCGAGTCGTCTCTCCGACGTCATCCGTACCAGCGTCGGCGAGCTGGTCTCGATCGAGGAGGCGAGCGCCGAGCTCGATCGCGACGCTTCTCCGTCCTCCGTCCTCCGGCGACTGCCGCTCGCGCCGCGCGGAGCTGAAGGACCGCCTGCGCCGGCTCGCCACGCGCACCGCGCTCGTCGAGACCGCGCTGCGCTGAGCAGCCGGACTTGCGGTAACCTCGTCCAATGCAGCGAGCACCGCGCCGACGCATCACAGCGCCGCTCCTCACGCGTGAGGCATTTCAGGAGTTCGGCGACGTGGTGATCGTCGATCGACCGGACGTCACGCCGGTCATGGTCAACTTCGGCACCGCGGCGCGTCGCAACGGTGCCGGCGCGCTCGACAGCACCCGGGCGCATTCGAAGCCGAACCTGTGCACGTTCCGCTGCGAGCCGTGGTCACGCTTCCCGGTGCTGGCGGAGTCGATGGAGAAGCATCC
>JAYTOQ010000532.1:0-6541 GCA_043747665.1 Polyangiaceae bacterium
CGGGTGATGGAGCGGAACTGAGGCGGACCCGATGCCGCCCATCGACATCCCCGTGATGGTCACGCGCGTGGGATCGATCGGGTAGCGACGCATCGCCCACTCGACGGCGTGCATGATGTCGCTCTCGCCCAGCTCGCGGTAGAGCGAGTTGCCGTGACCGAACGGCGTGATGACGAATGCGTCGGCCTGCGGGAGCGTGCCGACATGGCGATCCTCCCAGCCTTGCTCCTTCTTCGGATCGTCGCCGCCGAAGAGCCAGCGCATCACGCCCATCGAGAAGCCGTTCAGGCCGTGGAGGCCGACGACGAGCGGGAACTTGCGCGTGCCGTTCGGCTTGTACCAGGGCGGTACGTAGACGCCGACCTCCGAGAGGTCGCCGTCGATGGGTGAGCGCAGCGCGCGGCGCATCGGACCGGTGCGTCCGTCGAACGGATCGAGATCGTGCTCGAGGTTGGCGGCGAGGTGATCGAGCTCGCGGGCCTCGTCGATCTGCGCCTCGATGTCGTAGTCACCACGCGAGAGCAGGCCGGCGAGCCTCCGGGCGAGGTACCTCACCGAGTCGAGCGAGCCCTCGCCGAGAAACGGCGCGTCGGGCGCGACCTTCGCGAGCGCGTGCTCGGCGCGCGCCACGGCCTGCTCGGCGGCGGGCCGCGATGGTAGCGCGCTCCTCACGACGTGGCCGGCGACGGAGGTCTCGAGCGTGAGCGGCGCCGCGAACGGCGTGAGCGAAGGGAGCGCCACCACCACCTCGCCGGCACCCGCCGACGTCACCGGAACGCCGCCGGCTTGCACGTCGAACACCATCTCGTCGGTGCCGTTGCGAACGAGGCGCGAACCGACCGGTGCCGCGACGCCGCGCGGCGCCCCTTCGGGGTAGCGCACGGTGAGCTTCGGCCGATAGCGGGGCGGCTCAACCGTGCCATCGAAGGCGCGATCCAGTGAGACCCACGCCATCTTGGTGGCGAGCGTGCGCGCGTCCTCGGCGATGGTGCCGGGCAGACGCAGGTACGCGCCAGCGGGCGGCGCGAGCGTGGCGTCGACGAAGCGCGCTCGAAACGCCCATGCGCCGTCGCGCTGGTGCAGCTTGATGACGATCGTGTGGTCGCCGGCAGCGAGGTCGAGCGGCACCACGTCGTCGTCGTCGCGCACGGGCCGCGCGTCGTCGCGCGTGAGCACGGGGGCGCCGTCGATGATTACGCGGACGCCGTCGTCTACGCCCAGCGCGAGGAGATAGCGACCGGCGCGCTCGACGTGGAGCGTGCCGGCGGCGTACGCGACGAGGTCGCTGCCGGGCAGCTCGAGCGCCGCCTTCAGATCGATCGCGCCCTCGTTGCTGGACGCGATCATCCAGCGCGCCGCGGGCTTCTTGCGCGGGCCGCCGAGGTCGCGCTCTCCGCCGAGCGTCGCTCCCGACGACGGCGCGAGCGCGGCCTCGTCGATGCCGGCGACGCCCGACGGCCCCACGTCGAGCGCGGGACGTCCGGCCTTGAATGGACCCGCGACGAGCCACGCCCCGATCGAGCCCCGCGCCGTCGACGGCGCGATGCGCACGTCCACGGCTGGAGCGCGCGCCTCGGCATCGAGCCGTCCGGTCTCGGCGATGGCTGCGGCGTTCGCGGCGCGCAACGCCGCGTCGAATGGCGGCGGGGACGACGTCGCAATCGAAGACGGCGACGTCGCCGCCTTCGCGGGAGACGCAGGAGGCGTCGCGGGCGCCGAGTCCGCGGAGGACGCAGCGAGCGCGAGCGCGAGCGCGATGACGAGCGCGACCGGAGGAAGGGGAAGCGCTCGTCGTCCCATCACTGCACTACGATCGTGCCCTTCATCCCGGAGCTGCAGTGCGGCATGCAGAAGTACTCGAACGTGCCCGCCGTCGGGAACGTGTGCGAGAACGTCGCGCCCGCCCCGGTCAGGACGCCGTCGGTGCCGAACTTCCCGTCGCTCGTGCAGCCGGTGCCGGACGTCACCGTGTGCGACCCGCCCGCCCAGCTCCACGTTACCGTCTCACCAGCCTTGATGGTGAGCATCGCCGGCGCGAACGCGTTCGACGAGCCGCCGACGGTGACGGTGTTACCTGCGGGCGTGGCGGCGTCGCCCGTCGTGCCGGAGGTACCTCCGGATGTGCCCGACGGCGTCGGCGACGTCGTCGACGAGCAGGCAGCGACACACGCGGTCAAAGCCGCGATCGCAAGAACAGCGCGAGCAAATCCAACCTTGTTCATGGCAGAGCCCTCCGGGAATCGGAGGTGGACGCTAACCGCGCGAGCGCGACCTTGGCAAGACACGCTGGCTGAAACGCACGACGGCGCGAAGTCACTCCACGACGTGCGGCCACGACGTGCGGCCACGACCTGCGTCCGACGTGCGGCCACGACCTGCGTCCAACGTGCGGCCACGACCTGCGTCCGCCGCGCGGAGGTGTCGTCAGTCCGTGAGGCCGTGCGCGAGGGTCCGGGCGTCGTCCTTGAACAGGATCTCGACCTTCTTGCCCTCGAGCAGCCGCGTCACGATGCCGTCGCCGAACTTCGAGTGACGCACGAGGTCGCCCTCGTCGAAGATTTCGCTCACGCGATAGGGACGGAATTCGCTGACCGCCCTCCCGTTGACCGATTTTTCCCAGGTGCGCTCGCGGTCCATGACCAGCTGTTGCGCCTTCGTCGGGCCGCGCGTCGACCGCGGCGCCGCCGAGGAAACGGACGCGGTTCGCCCGCCCGCCGAGGCTCCGGCGCTCGCCGAGACCGCCTTGTCCCCGGGCGCTTTCGCACGGAAATTGTGGTGCGAGCTACACGTCGAGCACTCGACGCGCGCGGGGATGGGACCCACCATCGCAATGATTCGATGATTCAGCACGAGCTTGCACTTGGTGCACCAGCTGTCGACCTCACCCCCCGCTTTGAGCGGTTTCGCCATGGCGCCCTTATACCAAGAAGCGCGCTCGCTCGTCGGCTCGATCACACGCGACGTGATCTCTCATGCGCGATTCAGGCGCGATCGCGGCCGTCGCGCCGCACGGTGACCGAGGTCTTCACCTCGGGACGGGGCAGGGAACGACGGCTGGACGGCGTGCGCTCCTCCTCGTCGGCCTCGGACACGTCCTTCGGGTCCTTGCCGTCCTTCGGGTCCTTGCCGTCCTTCGCGTCGCCCTCGGGAACGCCGTCGGGAGCGGCGCCGTCGTTGTTCTTCTTGGGCTCGCGGCCGTCGTTGGGCGTGAAGCGGATGGTCGTGTTGACCTCGAACTGGACCGTCGTGAGGAGCTTTTGCACCTCACCGGAGAAGTTCGTGTGCTCGAGGAAATCGCGGATCTCCTTCGCGACGACCCGAAAGAGGCCGTTCTTCGTGTCGTCGATCTGCTGGAAGAGGTAGTGCGCGACCTCCTTCGGCACCTTCAGATCGTGGATGAACTGCTTCACGTCGGCGGGTGACTCGCGCGCCCTCTCGACGCCGATCTCGACCGCCCGCTTCAGGATTTCGGGGATGACGCTCTCGAGGCGCGAGCGCATGCGCTCCTTCGCGCTCTCCTTCACGCTCCCCGGATTGACGCTGGCAGGACTGCCCGGAGGCGGCGGATCCGACGGCAGATCGTCGGGCAGATCGTCGTCGCTGGTGCCGCTCATCCGGTCGATCTAGCTGCGCAGGTGCGAACCGTCAACGCGACGCGTTATTTCTCAGGCCGCGGCGTTCTCGAGGATGCGGCTGATCCCCGCCGCCGCCTGGTCGAGATCGCGCTCGACGCCTTCGCTTGCCGCATTCCCTTCGCCGCGCCGCTGGCGGCGGGCGCAGAGGAGGACCTCCTGGCCGCCGATCATCAGCGATCGCACCTCGACGTCCCGGCGCAGCGAGTCGACGCGCGAGGTCACCGAGTCGGTCATCGAGGCCCACGATCCCTCGGCCAAAAGGGGCGCATACGCCGCGAGCTCCTCGCAGACGGGCCACGATCCCGCGCCGGCTACGACGACGCCCGAGGCATCGGCGACGACGATTGCGTCGAGCTCACCGCGCGAGCGTGTCTCGCTGAGCTGGTAGTGGAGCGCGACCAGCGGGTCGGCGCTGCGCCGGCGGCGACGGTCTTCGGCTTCGTTCCCCGCAAGCTCCGCGTGAATCATGTATGAAAGTGTCGCGCGCGGCTCCCCGGCGGGCCAAGTTTGCACGTCGCGACGCGGTGCGGCGCAAGGCCTCGCTCCTTCCCGTGGGGCATGCGGACGGGAACGTGCGAGACTGGCCCTCGCGTGTACCTCGTGGTCCCTCCCGGCGGCTGCTTCCCCGAGACGCGGCGCGTCGAGCTCGGACCGGGCGCCCTCACGATAGGTCGCTCGGAGGGCTGCGAGATTCGTGTCGACGTCCCTGGTGTCGATCAGGAGCACGCGAAGATCTCCGAGGTCGCGCTCATCGCGCTCGGTCCCGACTGCGCGATCGGCGACGTGCCGCTCGACGCGGGCTCGCGGCGCCTCGTGATGCCCGGCGACGAGATCCAGATCGGCAGCGTCGTCGTCGCGCTCGAAGGCCACGATCCGAGCATCGCGCCCCCGCCGCCGGACGCGCAGACGACCCAGCGCATCCCTGGGGCGCCGGTCCCCTTCGACGCACCGCGCTTGCGCGTCGTCGAGGGCACGACCTTCGGCGACGAGCTCGTGCTGACCGAAGAGGGACGCGAGTACGTCATCGGTCGCGGGCCCAAGTGCGATCTCGTCCTCGATGATCGCGAGGTCTCGCGCGAGCACGTGAAGATCAAGCGGCAGGGCTACTCGATCTACGTGCACGACCTCGGGTCGACCCGTGGCTCGTGGCTGGGTCGCGCTGCGGTCTACACGGGCGCGACGGTGGAGTGGGCGCGCCCGCGCATGCTTCGCGTCGGCGCGACGGTGCTCTCGCTCGATCTGCCCGAGGCCGTCCGCCGCTCGGCGCCCGGCGCCCAGGCAAGCGCACCGATGACGCCGCCGCCGCTTAGCCGCGTCAAGGCTGGGCTTCCCAGCACACCTCCGTCGTCGCCGGCGGTCTCGCAGCGCGCAAGCGCGCCTCCCTCGCGGCCGCCACCGGGAAGCGATGCGGCGGCCGACGCGGCGAACGCGGCGTTCGCAACGCAATCGACGCGAAAGCTCACCCCCTTCGAGATGGAGAGCGCGACCCCTGCGCCGGCGCCGTATGCGCCCGCGCCCGCGACGACGTCGCCCGGCCCCTCCGACGCGCCCGTGCCCGTCGCGGGAAGCGGTGCGCGAGCCTTCGGGTCGCTGCCGAAGGCGAGCCTGTCACGGAAGGCCTGGAAGAAAAACGGCCCCACCATCGGCAAGGCGTCGGGCCTCCTTTTGCTCGCCCTGGCGGGGCTCGTGATCCTCGGCGGCCTGTTCGTGGTGTTCTCGCTGCTCGAGTGACTGCGGCGCGCGGCGTCGTGTCGTGTCTTGTCGTGTCGCAAAACGCCCGATTGCGCGGAATCGTGCGCAACCGATGTTGCTCCGTAGGCAACATCGAGCCAGCACCTGGTCGTGTTGACGAGCGCATCGAGCCCCCCCAGCGCCACGACCGCCCCCAGCGCGGCGCTCGACGCGTTCGCCACGGGCGATCGCGTCGAGGTCTTCACCGACTCGAATCGCGCTCTCGCGCGCGTCCGCGAGTCGGCGGGCGGACGACTCCACATCGCGTTCGAGATGGGCGAGTACCTGCCGTTGGTCGATGCCGCCGTCCTCATCCGGCACGCTGCCGGCTCCGAGGTGGTCGCGCCGCGCGCCTGCAGCGCGCGCATCCTCCATGCGGGAACGTCGACCGCGCTCCTCCAGATCGTCGACGCGGTGGAAGAGCTGCCGCAAGCCCGCAGTCCTTACGACACACTCCCGTTGATCGACGAGTAACCGCGAGCGGCACGACTGCGAAATTTTGCGCCAATTGTGAGGCGCCGAGCGTGATTGCCACCCGCTGCACGACCGACGCGAGTTGTCGCGCGCGTGGGGCCGTGGCAAAGAATCGACTTCATGTGTACGTGCCACAGCGAGCTGTTTGCGAAGCGTCGTCGTACCTTCCTCGAATCGGTCGCCGCGCGCGCGGGTGATCCCGACGCGCGCGATGCCGTTTGCGTTTTCCCGGCAGCGCCGGTGTTCACACGCAACAACGACGTCGAGCACGACTATCGCCAGGACTCGGACCTCTTCTACCTGACCGGGTTCAACGAGCCCTCGACGGTCCTCGTGATGGACGCGACGGCGCCCGTCACGTCGCCTGCGAATGGAACGGCAAGCCCGAGCGCGTATCGCTCGACGATGTTCGTGCGGCCTCGCGATCCCGATCGCGAGATCTGGGACGGCCCGCGCTTCGGTGTCGACGGCGCGAAGCATCACTTCGGCGCGGACGAGGCGTTCACCATCGACAAGCTCACCGACGAGCTGCCGAAGCTCTTCCAAAACAAGAAGCGCCTCTACTACCGGCTCGGCGTGAACCGCGCGATGGACGACAAGGTCCTCGAGGCCATCGACAAGACGCGAGCGCGCGCGAAGCTCGGCTTCACGTGGCCCGTCGAGATCATCGACCCGGGCACCATCCTCCACGAGATGCGCCT
>JAYTOQ010000533.1:0-1757 GCA_043747665.1 Polyangiaceae bacterium
ACGATCCGCGACTTCGGCGCCGACTTCCCCGGAGAACCGGTCTTCGTTCCCGCATCAAAGGACGCGTCCGAGGGAGAGGGCTGGGTGCTCTCGCTGGTCTACCGAGCCGCGGCACACCGCACGGATCTCTACGTGCTGCGCGCCGGCGATCTCGGCACGGTATGCCGCGCCGAGCTCCCGCATCACGTGCCGTCGGGGTTCCACGGTACGTGGTGCCCGTCGTCTGACGTCAGCCCTGGACGAGACTGACCACGCAAGTTTTGGCCAGCGTCTCAGGTCAAACGTCAGACCTTCATCTCGGCGAGATCGGAGGGCACCTTGAGCGTGGGCCCGGTGCGCTCCTGGATTTCGCGCGCGCTCACGCCTGGCGCGACCTCGCGGAGGATGAGGCCGTCGTTGGTCACGTCGATGCACGCGAGGTCGGTGATGATGCGATGCACCACGCGGCGTCCGGTGAGCGGGAGGTTGCACTCCTCGAGGATCTTCGGCGCTCCGTCCTTCGATGCGTGATCCATGATCACGACGACGCGCCTCGCAGCCGCGACGAGGTCCATGGCGCCGCCCATGCCCTTCACCATCTTGCCCGGGATCATCCAGTTGGCGAGGTCGCCGCGCGCCGACACCTGCATGGCGCCGAGGATCGCGAGATCGATGTGCCCGCCGCGGATCATCGCGAAGCTCTCGGCGCTCGAGAAGATCGCCGAGCCCTTGAGCATCGTGACCGTCTCCTTGCCGGCGTTGATGAGGTCGGCGTCGATGTCCTTCTCCTTCGGCCACGGGCCGATGCCGAGAAGACCGTTCTCGCTCTGGAGCACCACCTCGACGCCGGGCGGAATGTAGTTCGCCACCAGCGTGGGCATCCCGATGCCGAGGTTGACGTAGAAGCCGTCACGCAGCTCCTGCGCGGCGCGCTTCGCGATCTGCTCGCGCGTGAGGCCCTTCTGCGCCGGCTCCTTCGCGTCGTCCTTGCCCTTGTCTGCTGCGCTCATTTCGACACCGTCCGGCGCTCGATGCGCTTCTCGAAGCTGGGGCCCTTGTAGATCCGGTGCACGAAGATGCCCGGCGTATGGATGTGATCGGGATCGAGCTCGCCGACCTCGACGATCTCCTCGACCTCCGCGATGGTGATCTTCGCGGCCGTCGCCATCATCGGATTGAAGTTCATCGCGGTGTGGCGATAGACGAGGTTGCCGAAGCGGTCGCCCTTCCACGCCTTCACGATCGCGTAGTCGCCGGTGATGGCGGGCTCGAGGACGAAGAGCCGTCCGTCGAACTCGCGCGTCTCCTTCTTGGCGCTCGCCTTGGCGACGCTGCCGTCGGCCGCGTATTTGAGCGGAAGGCCGCCGTCGCTGACCGCCGTGCCGGCGCCGGTTGGCGTGAAGAACGCGGGGATGCCGGCGCCGCCCGCGCGGATCCGCTCGGCGAGCGTGCCTTGCGGACAGAGCTCCACTTCGAGCTCGCCGGACAGGTACTGCCGCTCGAACTCCTTGTTCTCACCAACGTAGCTCGAGAGCATCTTCTTGATCTGCTTGTTGCGCAGGAGGATGCCGAGGCCGAAGTCGTCGACCCCGCAGTTGTTGGAGACGAACGTGAGGTCCTTCACGCCGAGCTCCGCGAGCGCACGGATGGAGTTCTCGGGGATGCCGCACAGTCCGAAGCCGCCCGCGAGCACCGTAGCTCCGGCAGGAACGTCGGCGACCGCCTCGCGGGCGCTCTTGAAGACCTTGTTCATCGGCGCCGACCCTAGTCGGATCAGC
>JAYTOQ010000534.1:0-5735 GCA_043747665.1 Polyangiaceae bacterium
TCTGGGAGCCCGCGCTCTACATTGCGCCGGACACGGCCGAGAATGGTGGCACACCGCATTTTCCGACGGCCATCCGCGGCAGCTACAACGCCACCACGAAGAAGGGCGGCGGCACGCTCGGTCCTGGGATGGATCCCGCGCCGCCAGGGAGCTCGCTCTCACAGCAGTACACCGGCGAGGACATCTGGGACGTCCGATCGCTCGGCCTCGCGCCCGGCACGTACATCGGTGAGTTCGTGATTCACGATGGCGACAAAGACCGCGGCGTCGGCTGTGTCACGATCGCGATTGCCGCCTCCGGCACACGCTAGCGGTCGAGTAGGCCGGCCTCGAGCGACGCGAGCCGCAGCGCACCCGATGACTCGAGGTTGGCGCTTCCTCTCGGGCGGGCTATGAACGCTCTGTCGCGATGCGTCGCCTCTTCGTTCTCGTCGTTCTCGTCGCCTCGAGCTTCGCGTTGGCTTGCACGACGAACGGCGATCCCCCGCCGCGCGCGGCCACGGAGCCGGCAGCCGCTTCCACCGCCGAGCCCACCGAGCCGCCCCCGTCCATCCCGCTGCCGGAATCCGGCGCGATCTCCGAGGGCCGCGACGCCGACGTCGCGGACGTCGCCGCGGATGCGGAGGAACCGCTCGATGCCGGTCGCGATGCGGACAGCTTGAATACACAGCGTGCGTGCGTCGACTACGCGCGCCCGACAACGCACGCCGCGTGCCGCGGTTGCCCTGCGGGGCGCACCTGCCAGCCCAACGGATGCTGGGGCAGCTACTGGTGCGAGGTCCCAGTCCTCCGCTGCGTCCCTCCGCCGCCGGGTTGTTGAGCCACGCACGGTTCGCAATGCTCGTCTGCGCACTGCGGAACGCGAGCCACAGGCCAAAGGTCGCGACGGTAATTCAGGCATCGAGCGCCGCCTTAGCGCGGATCAAGCGCGGCGACCCAGCGAGCAGCTATCTGTATATCGGAAGGTGTGCGGCGGCTTCAAGGCTTGCCGAGCTCGTTCCAGAGCTTGACCCAGTCCGTCGCGATGCGCGCCTGGACGTCGGCGAGCGTCAGCTTGCCGGCGCAGACCTGCGCGTGGAGATAGTTCTCGAGGCCGTCCTTGATGTGAGCGTCGGCGATGGGCTCGGGCCACAGGTTCTTGGGATCGTTCGAGCCACCCAGCTCCAGCGAGATCAGGTGGTCGTACTCCACCGTCGAGGAGGCGCCGGTGAAGTGATACGCGGACGCGACCTGCGCCTTCTCCGCCGAATTCACGCTACGCACCGTGGTCGAGTAGCCGCTCTTGCAGATCTTCGCGACGTCCGTGGTCAGGACGACGCCCGGGGTCAGCGTCGGGTCGGGTCGCCAGTGGCCGTCGGCGCCGAGGCCGCCGTCGCCGGGCGCGGGGCCCGGCGCGGGGCTCGTCGAGACGAAGAGCTCGGAGAGGTTTGTCGCGTTCGCTGCATCGCGGAGCTTCGGAAGCGCGAAGATCTCCTCGACAGTCCGCAGCGTGGAGCTGTGTGTATAGTGCACATTGCTGGCGTGTCCCGGAGCGGCGAACGGGGAAAGCGCGATCATGCCGATCGGGTTGTCACCGTGCTCGCTCTCGTCCCACGTGATGAAGAGAGCTCCCGCGTCCTTGTAGGCCTCGGACGCCAGGATCTTCGGGACGATGTTCGCGAGCCAATCGTCGGAGGCCTTGATGAGATTGCCGCCGCAGCCCGTCGCCCCGTGCTCGTCGTTGCAGAGATTCGGGACGATGAAGTTGTAGTCGGCCTCCTTGCCGCTCGCGAGATCGGTCTCGAGCTCCGAGACCGGGCGGATGTTCGCCGCGCACGCAGCGTTCGAAGCGGACGGCGGGCTCCCGCTGACGTCCTGGAAGAACACCATCGGGTCGTGCTTCGCCGCGTAGAAGCCGTGGCTCTGCGTCGGGCACGTTCCCGCGGTGATCCCCTCCTGGTAGGAGCGCCACGACTTGCCCGCGCGCTCGAGCTGGGCGGTCAGGTGATCGTTGCCGACGGGCACCGAGTGGCTCGCGCTCGGATCGATGTCCGTCGTGAGGCCCATGTTGCTGCCCGCTTCGAGCCAGATGTAGTTCGGCTCGCTCGGGTGATTGCCCGGCGGGTTGAAGTAGGACTCGGCGTGCGCTCCCTGCGTGAGCAGCGTGCCGTTGAGGTACGGAGCCGCAGCGTTGCCTTTGATGTCCACCCAATTGTGATTCTCCAGCACGATCACGAAGACGGTCTTGATGCCAGGCAGGACGCCCGAGACACCCACGGTCCCGGTGCCTCCGCCCGCGCCACTGGAGCTGGGCGGCTTCTTCTTCGCGGCTTGCTCGCTCGCGATGGTGCTGTCGTCGCTCGGCGCAGCGGCGGAGCAAGCGACCGCCGAAGCGGCGAGGAGAAGGGCGATCGAGATGCGCGAGACCGACGTGCGGCAGATCATCGTGGTGAGCTCCCAGGTGATTGAGAGCACCACACTGACGTCGACCAGCGACTCGCGCTCATCAAGCCTTCGTCAAGAAAGACTCGTGATACCGCGCGACTTCGCGATGGGCCGCGAGGTCCTGTTCGCGAATTTCAGTGACACGATAGACGTCGCGCTCGGTTGCAAGACGCGCTCACGGGCAGAGATCGAGACCGTCGACGTACGCGGGTCATGCGCGAGCTGGCGAACGCCGTGGCCGACTCCGCTCATTGGCTGAGCTGGAGCCCGTAGCAGCAACCGTCCGCCCCTTCGAGCGGCGCCGTCCGCGTCCCGCCTGAGCGGCAGCCTCCAAAGTGGTACGCGATGGCGAAGCCTATCGTGACCAGCTCGGCAACGTTCGCTCGGTCCGCTGCGCGAAAATGCGCGGCTGTGGTGACCGTCGGGCTCGTCGGCGCGTGGAAGCGAGGGTCGCTGCGGCTCGTGCCGTCGAACGTGACGATCACGTCCCTCCCGCCCATTTCCACGGTCGGCTGCAACGAGGCGCACATCGACGGGCATCTCGAAGAGCTGCGCGCTCCGTTCCTCGCGGCGCTGCCACCCTCGCAGCAGCCCGCCTGAGGAGGCGCGGGACGTGCCGCAGAGGAACGCCGACCGCAGCGAACGTCGGAGAGGCCGCCCGTCGAGGACCTTTCACATCCCGACGACCACGACGACGTCGTTCGCGGACGTCGACGCGCGCGAAGCGGTGTCGCCCGAGGTCGACAGAGCGGGGCCGGGAGCAGAACAGCGGAAAGCATTGCCGACGTGCGTGACGTCGGTCTGCTGTGCAGACACGCCGTTGCGGTCGCCGGAGAGGGTGTCGCCGGCCTGCGTGTCCTCGAGCACGACGTAGTTCGCGCCCATCGCGAACGCATTGTTCTTCATGTCGTTGAGCGCCCCTTCCGCGAGGTGCGCGTTGCTCGTGAACTTGCCGGTGAGCGCGCCGCCTTGCTCGCCCACCACGCTGCCGAGGGACTCGCAGCCCGGAGGCGCACCGGTTCGCGTCACCATCACGCGGCTGGCACCGGGATTGAGCGACGTCGCCGCGCAGGCGGTCATCGTCACGAGCAAGCAAGCAACCCAGAGAGTGGAGCTCCCGGTGGGTGAATCGGCGTTGACACGACGCAACGTGGTGGCTGATCGCTGGCGCCGAGACCCATCGGTGTCGGGCGCTGATGTGCCCGGCGGTCGAATATTAGTTCCCGCCGGTAAGGGCCGCGTGACGCTGCCTCACTGATTTTATGCTTGCCGGTCATGCTATCCACGATTGCATGCACTCTACATGTCTCTGCCCACCTGACCGTAACGGCTGGAACGCTCGGGTAACGGGTCGGGTGTGTGATTCCGCGAACTTGTAACAGGTCGTAACGGGGTGAAACGGAGCCCGCGCCGCTTGCCAAGGTGTGGACGTCGAGGGTTCGAATCCCTTCTCCCGCTCAATAACGTCGCGCAATCATTCGTCCGCGAAAGCCTAAATACCGAAACTCCACCAGAACCATCGGGCGGCTTCGGTGAGGCCTTCGGCGCGTCCAGAAGATCGTCCGGAAGCGGCCCGAACGGCACGCCGAGATCGCCCGTGAGATCCTCGGCCATCTTCACGTAGCCCATCGTCGTCTGCACCATGTCGTGACCAGCGCGGCGGCAGATCTTGTCGACGCCGAGCCCCGTCATCGCGAGCCAGGTGATGCCCGAATCACGGCACGATCGGAAGACGGCCTGAGCGTGCGTGAGCGTCGTCTCGTGCAGCTCGGCGCGATCGACGCCTGCGACGAGAAGGTGCGCGCGGAATTGTTCGGCGAGGTGGTCCTCACCGAAGCTCGCGAGCAGTGGCACGACGAGCGCGGTCGGCTCGGCGCCGTCCTTCAGGTATTCGAGCAACGGCAACAGCATCGCCGGGCTTGGGATCTTCCGGACGCCGTTCCTCGTCTTCGGCACCTTGACCACTTCGTTCTCGTAGTCCCAGGCCTTGGTGACATGGACGAGGCCCGCCGCAATGTCGGCCATGGTGAGCACGCGCAGCTCGCTGGGACGCAGATAGAGGTAGAACGCGAGCGCGTAGACGATCCGCCACTCGATCGGGATCTCTTTGCAGGCAAGGATCGCGTCGCACTCCCTCGGGAAGAGGAACGGCTTCCGGCGCGACTTGCGCGAGTCGCGGTTACCGGGCGGCTCGACGCCAACGCACGGGTTCGGTTTGCCCTCGAGCACACGAAGGTCGCGGCGCTTGCTCGACGTCATCGCCTTGAAGGACGACGTAACGCACGTCCACGCGTTCATCGCGGTCACGCCTGACACCGCCCGGCTCTTCCTGCCGGCCCTCTTCCCGCCGCTGAGCATCCACGTGTCGATCGCCGTGTCGAGCTCGTCGCGTATGTCTTCGATATCGTCGCGCGTGACCTCGTCGGGCGGCTTATGCCCAATGCGCTTCGCGGCCCACTTGTTCCAGCGCGTCGCCTTCGTCGGGGCGTCCGAGTGCTTGAGGACCTCGGACTGATACTTGTTGTAGCGGCCGAACCACTCGTTGCTCGTCTCGCCAATCGCCGCGGGCACGTCGCCTTCGAGTCGTGCCTTGTCGCTCGTTACCTTCGCGAGCGCGTGTGCCATCGCGCACGACGAGCACGGGCACTTCTTCGGTGGCGCGTTCGGTGTACCGGACAAGCACGCCGGGACGCGGCGCATCGGTCGGATCACGCGACGGCCACCGGGAAGCGTGATGCGTGCTTTCCAGATCTGATCCTGCGGGTTCCAGCGAGCCGATCCGGTTGCCGGTCTCCCGCCACATCGCTTCTCAGCTACCTTGCTCATGGTCGTGCCTTTCGACGAAGGTGTGAAGCTGGCGCCTCGGGTATTCAGCACCGCGGGGCGCGCACTACTTTGCTGTCCGCTACGTCCTTCCTCGCGCCTTCGTCGCGGTCGCCTCGGTCGAGCCAAAGCTCGCCTCGTAGTGCTGTCGGATCCACTTCCTGACGAGCCGTGCCACCGGCTCGTCCTGCGCCTCGCTCAGCCGATGCGCCATCGCCAGCTCGGCGTCGTCCAGCCTCACAACCAGATTCCTGACCCGCTCTTTCATGCAGGTCGCCGAGACCTTGCCCAGCATCTCGTAGCGATCGTGATCGATCAGGATCTGGCCGTCCTTGAGCTCCATGCCGTCGGGCAGCGTCTCCACCAGCACCTTCACGTCGTCGCCGCCTACCACCACGGTCGGCGGTTCCAGTGCGAGCGCAATTTCGTATAAGAGGTACCTCGTCGACTCGCAGGGTCGGTCGTTTGCACAGCCAACCCGGCTACGA
>JAYTOQ010000535.1:0-1837 GCA_043747665.1 Polyangiaceae bacterium
GTCAACGTCATCGACGACGTCGCCGAGCAGACCAACCTCCTCGCGCTCAACGCCGCCATCATCGCGGCGCAGGCCGGCGAGCAGGGCAAGGGCTTCGCGGTCGTTGCCGACGAGATCAAGGACCTCGCCGAGCGCGCGGGCGCGAGCACGCGCGAGATCACCGACCTCATCAAGACGGTGCAGGGCGAGAGCAAGAACGCCATCACGGCGGTCGAGCGCGGCGCGCACAACGTCGATCGCGGCGTCGAGGTCTCCAACGAGGCGGAGCGCGCGCTGAAGAAGATCCTGGAGTCGAGCCAGAAGTCGACCAACATGGTACGGACCATCGCGCGCGCCACGGTCGAGCAGGCCAAGGGCTCGAAGCAAGTGACCGACGCGATCGGACGCATCGCCGAGACCGTGCAGCAGATCGCGGCCGCCACCGCGCAGCAGGCGCGTGGCTCCGAGCTGATCATGAAGAGCGCCGAGAAGATGCGCCTCATCACGCAGCACGTCGAGCGCAGCGCGCAGGAGCAAGCGAAGGGCGGCCGTCAGATCACCGGCGCCATCGAGGATATCTCCGGCAAGGTGACGGAGCTCAATCAAAGCCACAAGTCGCAGGCCGACGGCACGCGCCAGCTCCTCGCCTCGGCGACGCGCATCGAAGAGACTGCGCGCGCGCAGGAGTCCTCGCTCCGCCAGCTCGCGAACGCCGTCGCCTCGATGCGGCGCTGAGCTACCACGCTACTTCAGGCTACTTCAGCGCGATGGTGCCGCCGCACGGCACGTCGATGACGCGCGTTGCGCGGAAGGTGCCGGTCTTCACCCGTCGACGGCGCAGGCGCCCCGGCCTCCCACCTGACGGCTTGCTGGTCCATCGTCGATCCACCCGCCAGGATCCGCCCCGCGCCGCCATCTGGCCCCCGATCGTAAGCATGCTTATGATTCGGATCGGATGCCTGCAACCGTCGCCCTTAGTCGATGTCGGCGGGCGCCTACCCCGCCACGCCTTCGCGCTGGCACTGCGGTTGCTCGAGGGATGACGTGATCGGCGCGCTCGACCGCTATCGGAACGCCCTCTGGGCCAGCCTGATCGGGATGACGATGGTGGCGCTGATCGTGTCGTCGACGCGCGCACGCGCTGCTCGCACCGCCGCAGAGGCGAGCGCCGCCGAGGAGAGCAGGCTGCTTCCTGTCGACCAGCTCACGCCCGTTCCGATGAGCGTCGAGATGACCGGCGCGCCGGCGAAGGCGCCGCTCTCGTTCGTCAGCGCGTTCGAGAACAGCGACGGACCGCGCACCACGCTGTCCGCGAGCGAAGAGTCGGCGATCGTGCAGCGCGCGCGCCTAGAGCTCGACCGCGTCACCGTCTACGACAACTCGTGGCAGGAGACGTCGGCGTACCCGATGGGCGACGTGCCGTCCAATCGCGGAGCCTGCACCGACGTCGTCGTGCGCTCGCTGCGCGAGATCGGGATCGATCTTCAGCAGCTCGTGCACGAGGACATCATGCGCGACATGCGCGGCTACAATCTCGGCTTCTTCGACACCAACATCGATCACCGCCGCGTCGGCACGATGTTCACGTTCTTCTCTCGCAACGCCATGTCGCTCACCACCGACCTGCGCGACAAGTCGGCATGGCGCGCGGGCGACGTGGTCTTCGTCGCCTGGCAGTGGGTACGCGGCGCAGCCGCCGAGCATGTCGGCATCGTCAGCGACAAGATCGGCCCGCGGGGCCTACCGCTCGTCATCGAGAACGGCGGCCCCAAGCCCATCGAGCAGGACTCGCTCGGCCACGGCAAGATCGTCGGCCACTTCCGCGCGCTGAAGAAGCGGCTCTAGTTCGCTTCGCTCA
>JAYTOQ010000536.1:0-6071 GCA_043747665.1 Polyangiaceae bacterium
CGCAGGACGGCTTTCCCGCCGACGTGCTCAAGGCCGCCACGCTCATCCGCCGCGGCGGAGATCGCGGCAACTCGTACAACTGGGAGACCAACATCTCCAACGGTTCGTACAACAACAACTTCACCAACGACACGCAGCTCGCGGTGCAGGCCGGACCGGCCGCGCCGGACATGAACACGATCACGCAGAACCGTATCGACGGTCGCGCAACGCTCGTGCCCTTCGTCCTGAACGACTGGGTGTCCGGCCCCGTCGCGTCCAACATCCCGTACCTCACCCCGGGCTGGAACAAGGCCGCGTACTTCAATCGCGTCGGCCTCGTGAAGCCCACCGCATTTGCCGCCACGCCAGATCTCAACGACGGCTTGGTCTACACCGACGAGCACATGGCCTTCATGAAGGGCCAGTTCGCGACCGACATCTATGCCTCGGCCGCAGGCGCGAGCCGCGTGCTCGTCGGCATCGACAACGAGCCCGACCTCTATCACTGGAACTTCCCCATGCTCCAAGAGGGCTCGGGCGACGTCATCACGATGCAGAGCGGCGCCACCAACGTGCCGGTCGGCAAGCGCGTCACCGCCGAGGAGTTCACGGCGCGCACCATCAAGTTCGCAGCGCGCGCGAAGACCATCTCGCCCGACGCGCACATCATCGGCCCCAGCCACTACGGCTTCGACGGCTTCACCACCTGGCACCAGCTCGAGAACGCCCAGTTCCAGACCAACGGCCACTGGTTCATGGATGATTTTCTCACGAGCATCAAGGCGGAGAGCGACCGCACGGGCGTCCGCTTGCTCGATACGTGGGACTTCCACTGGTATCCGCAGCCGGTCATCAACGGCACGTACGTCTCGGCGCTCGACAACAACCAGCGCGCCATGACTGCCGCCGAGATCGACGCCGTCGTGCAGGGTCCGCGCAGCTACTGGGACCCCAGCTACGACGAAGGCTCGTGGATCACCCAGAACATCGGCGGCCCGGCCAACGTCCTCAATCGCACCCTCTCGCGCATCGCCGCCGACTACCCGGGAACGAAGATCGGCGTCACCGAGTACTACCCCGGCGGACGCAATCACATCGCGAGCGGCATGGCGGTGGTCGACACCATCGGCGTCTTCCAGCGCATGGGCGTCAACGTCGCCGCGATGTGGCCGGTCGGCGGCAACGCCGGTCAGCAGTTCGCGTTCGGCGGCCTGAAGCTGATGCGCAATGCCGACGGCGCCGGCCTCAAGTTCGCCGACACGGTCGTGACCGTGCAGCATCCCGAGATCGCGCCCTCGTCGGTCTATGCCGGCGCGGACGGTCAGAAGCGCATGACGGTCCTCGTGGTCAACAAGACCAACGCGGTCCGCAAGTTCGGCCTTCGCGCCTACAACGACAACCAGCTCACGAGCGTGGCCGTGTATCGCATCGATGCGACGCACTCGACCCCGTACCTCGCCACCAACGCCCCGCTGACGAAGAACAACGCGTACGCGTACGCGGCGCCCGCCCTCAGCGCGACGATGCTGGTGTTCACCGCTCCCTGAATCAGCAGCTGCGATTCGGACTACGATGCGCACATGGCCAAGCGCGCGGCTCCGAAGGATGCGAAGGAGAGGCCCTATCACTGCCGGCTCTGCGATCAGGCGCTCGCCGAGGACGAGCTCGGCTACGTCTGCCGTCACGTCGCGCACGGGATGATGATTACGCTGGTCCCCGACGCGTCGAGCGACGGGCAGCGCACTCCCGACACGGCGTGCACGGCCTGCGTGCTCGCGATGGAGCAGAAGAAGAAGGACGCCGAGCAGAAGGCCGACGTCCACGTCGTGTGCGAGCGCTGCTACCGTGAGCTTCGCAAGCGGCACATCGACGACTTCACGGCGGCCGATCGCGAGCAGGGCTACGTCCTCGCGAAACGCTCGCAGTACGATCGCCTCTCGCCGCCATTGAAGCCGCTCGAGCTCGGCAAGGTCTACGAGGGGCGGACGTTCAAGCTTGGTTTCTCGCCGATCCCGAGCCAGGACCCAATCTCGCTCGAGCGCATGTGGGTCCGTGTCACGTGCGTCCTCAAGGGCGGCATGATCCACGGTGCGCTCGCCAACGATCCCGAGCTGTTCAAGAAGAAGACGCTGAAGTCCGACGACACCGTCGTCTTCTCGCTGAAGCACGTGCTCGACGTCATCCCCGAGACGAAGAAGTCCGCAAAGGCCGCCGCCAGGAGCGCCGACGAAGCGAAGAAGGCGGCGAAGGAGAAGAAGGCCGCGCTGGCGGCGAAGGAGAAAAAGGCCGCGGCCAAGAATAAGACCGCCGCCAAGAAAAAGACCGCCGCCAAGAAAAAGACCGCCAGGAAGACAGCCGCCAGCCGATCGCGATGAGCCCGGCAGCTGCTACTCTCGGAAATTGCGGCATGGCCACGGCAGACAATTCAGCGAGGGCAAAGGAGGCACGCGAGGGCGCGCAGAAGCTCCTCGCGCTCGATCACTTCGCGGCCCTGGGCGTCGGGCGGAGCGCGGGGCCCGACGAGGTGAAGAAGGCCTTCATCGCGGCCGTGAAGGCATGGCATCCCGATCGCGTACCGGTCGGCCTCGAGGAGCTTCGGCCGCTGTTCGGCAAGGTCTTCGCGCGGCTCGAGCTGGCGCGCGCGACGGTCAGCGATCCGCAACGGCGCGCGAAGTACATCGAGGATCTCGCGAAGCCGAGCAACGGCGGGGCGGCCACCGCCGGAGACATGGCCTCGGCGGAGGCGACCCTCGAGTTCCGCAAGGCCGAGGCGATGCTCAAGAAGCACGACACGGTGCAGGCCGAGGCACATCTGCGTCGCGCGGTGCAGCTCGCGCCGACCCACGTCGAGTACCAGGTGCTCCTCGTGTGGCTCCAGGCCAAGCCCGACTCCACGATCGGTCGGCTGCGCGAGCTCGTGACCGATCTCGATCGCCTCCTCGATCGCGACCCGCAGTCGGAGCGCGCGTACTTCTATCGCGCGCAATTGAAAAAGCGCCTCGACCTCACCAAAGAGGCGATTGCGGATTTCGCGCGCGCCGCCGAGCTCAATCCAAGCAACGTCGATGCCGTCCGGGAGGTGCGCCTCTACAAGATGAGGCAGGAGAAGGCCGCGCCGGCCGCCGTCGCGTCCGACGGCGAGGGCGTGGGCGGCTTCTTCCGCAAGCTCTTCAAGCGCTGAAGCGGCTCAGCGACCGCGACGACCGCGCCGCGGATTGTCGCGCACGCAGCGCTCGGCGCAACGAACCACCTTGTGGCCGGGCAGCGTGACCGACGCGCTCGCGCCGCGACCCGCGTCGTCGAAGCACTGCGTCTGGCCGCCATGACCGGGATCGACGCCGAGCTCCGCAAGCGTTCCATCCGGCGCGATGCGCAGGTTCACCGTCGCGGAGCCGCGTCGACGCCACTCCTCGGGCGACACGCACTGGCGCATCCGTCCGACGACCGGCTCGAGCGCGGAGCGCAGCTGCGTGACCTCCTCGCTCCTGAGCGGGACGGCCTCGGAGCCACGTGCCTCGTAGCACTGGAGCGGACACGCATCGGCGGGCGGCGCAGAGGGCGCGGAGACCGGCGGCGGCGCCGCGGCCGTGGTGGTCTGCGTGGTGGCCGCGGGCGCGGTCGCGGGCTCACTCAAGTCGGCGTGCCCCTCCTCCGACGTCGAGGCCTTGACGCTCCCCTCGACATGACAGCCAACGGCGAGGGAAGCGACGATCGCCAACGGGTACGCGCGAAGAGCTTGCATGACTGATCTGGCCTCGGGTCGAGGTTATTCGAAGGTGGCGTCCCCCGCGAGGGCTATCCCGGCGGGATCGACGAGCGCCTTGCTCGCGGTGAAGTGGACCTCCCAGCCCGCAGGCATGACGACCGCGCTCGCCTTCACATAGAAGTCGAACGTCCCGGCGCCGGCCGGAAAATCCGCGAATGCCGCGGCCGGCACGGAGCCCGATCCCGCCGACGCGTCGAACGTGCACGTCGCTGCGAAGGCCTTCGATGCGCTGGTGGTCGAGAAATAGAGGACGACGACGCCGGATGACGTGCCCGAGAACATCGCCGTGACGCCCGTGCTCCGCGTCACGGTGAGCGCGCCTGCAGTCACGACCGGTGCGGCGAGCGTGACCTTGCCGGGCGCAGTGATCGACGAGGTGAACGCCGGCACGTCCTTGCCGGCTGCGGTGACGACGAGGGACTCGCCGCCTTCGTAGAGGGACGTGGCGCCGGTCGACGCCGCGTACGTCTTGTCGGCCTTCGGCACGAGGTCGATCGGCGTGCTGCCGCCGCTGATGTGCACGACGCCCGCGGAGAGATCCGTCTCCTGCGCGGCGGCGCCGGCGCCGATGATCTCGACGAGACAGGGGCCGACGGTCTTCGCCTGCGTGGTGCCGTCGGGGCTCGTCACATGCGTGAACGACGCGCCCGCGCGATGGGAGCTCTTGGGCCCCGAGGCCCCGGCGGTGGTGTCGCTGATGGCGAAGATCGCGCCGACATGATCGGCAGGCGACGCATCGACGGGGGCAGCGCTGTCGCCCGCGCCCTCGGTACCGGCGTCCGCGGCGTCGCTCGGAGCGCTGGCTTCGGGCGACGCATCGGCTCCCGCCGCGACGTCCTTCGTCGTCGACGAGCACCCCATCCACGACCCCAACGTGCAGGCGCAGATCGCGGCGTGAGCCACGAGGGCCAGCGAGCGGGCGACGCTCATGCCGCGAAAGATCATGGTGTGCAGGTAGCACACGCCGGATGCGAGTCTCGCCGAAGGCGCGAATCCCCCGGTAATTGCCGGCCTTCCCAACATGAGGACGTCGCAGCGGGCCGCAAAGGCATAGGCTGCCGCGATGCGTGATGCTTTTTGCCGTCGCTATGCCAACCTCGACGAGGGCGCCGCGCCCGCGGGTGACGACGTCGGCTCGTATCTCGCTCGTCTCGCTTTCTACGAGGCTGCCTCGGTCGACGCGTTCGCGTTGCTCGCGCGTGAGCTCGGAGCGCACGGCGCGCCGGACGTGCTCGTGCGCTCCTGCAAGACGGCGCGTCGCGACGAGAGCCGTCATGTGCGCATGGCGACCAAGCTCGCGCGCCGTCACGGTGCGCTGATCGTGACGCCGCCGGCGCTCGTCGAGGCGCCGCCGCGCATTATCGAGGAGATCGCGATCGAGAACGCCGTCGAGGGCTGCGTGCGCGAGGCCTTCAGCGTGCCGATCGCAGCGTGGCAGGCCGAGCACGCGCCGACCACGGGCCTGCGCGCATTCTTCGCGGCGCTCGCCGAGGACGAGGCTCGCCATGCGACGCTCTCCGCGGGCATCGACGCGTGGCTGCGCTCGCGTCTGTCGGCGACGGCGACGAGACGCGTGGACGTCGCGCGCAATCGTGGCATTGCCGCGCTCCAGGCTGCGCTCTCGAGCGAGCCCATCGCAGGCCTCGGACTGCCCAGCGCCTCGCAAGCCCACGCGCTCTTCGCGACCTGGCTTGCCACGCATCACCCGATCGCCGCGTAGAGAGCGACGTACGCGAATCCGCCGAATGCAGCGTCGCACTTCGCTCCTGCATGCGTGTGTGGTCGTCTTCTTCGGCGCGACGGCGGTCGCTTGTGCGCCGGTGGTCTGGCAAGAGACCGCGACGTCCTCGGTGTCGAAACGGGTCATCGTCGAGGAGGCTCCTCGGCTCGATCCACCGCGTGACGTGCTCGATGTGAGCGTGGACACGACGACCAGGAGCGATCACGCGCTCGTGCATGTCTCGCGCGTGGTGGCGTGCACGTCGGAGACGAAGGAGCGTGTCACGGTCGAGACGGTCCGGCGCGCCGAGCCCGATCCGGCGTTCATCGTTCTCGATCACGTCGCGCTGTTCGGCGGTGCGCTCGCGGCGGGGGTCGGCCTCGGCGTGGGCGTCGGCTGCCTCGGCAAGTCGGGGAGTGGCTGCGATGCGGCTCTACCGCTGATCGCAGGAGGCCTCGCGAGCGAGGTGCTCGGCCTGATCGGTCTGAGCGTCGACTCGGCGAAGCGAAGAACCGAGCGCATTCCTCACGAGGAGGTCCGTGGCTTCGGCTTCGTCACGCGCGAGTGCGCGCGGCTGCCGGTCGGCGGCGTCGAGGCGTCGCT
>JAYTOQ010000537.1:0-2366 GCA_043747665.1 Polyangiaceae bacterium
CCCTCGAGGAGATCGGTCGACATCAGCTCGAGGCACGCCTCGAGAAGCAGCTTGCCCATGAAGGGATCACCGACCTGCATCGTGGAGCGAACGCCCTTCTTGATGCTGCTCGCGGTGGCGAGCTCTCCGGTGCCTTCCTTCGACGTGCCGAACTCGTCGGAGGCCATGGTCGCGCCGTGGATGCCGTCGCGACCGGTGCGCGAGCCGATGTAGAGGATCGGATTGCCGATGCCGGCCGCGCGTCCGTAGAAGATGCGATCGGTGCGAGCGACGCCGCAGGTGAACGCATTGACGAGGATGTTGCCGTCGTAGGACGCGTCGAACTGCACCTCGCCGCCGACGGTGGGAACACCGATCGAGTTTCCGTACCCGCCGATGCCGGCGACGACGCCGCGCAGGAGCTCGGCGGTGCGCGGGTGATCGGGGCGACCGAAGCGCAGCGAGTTGAGCCCGGCGATGGGACGCGCGCCCATCGTGAAGACGTCGCGCAGGATGCCGCCGACGCCGGTCGCGGCGCCCTGGTACGGCTCGATGAAGCTCGGGTGGTTGTGCGACTCCATCTTGAAGACGGCCGCGAACCCGTCGCCGATGTCGACCACGCCGGCGTTCTCGCCGGGGCCCTGGATGACGCGCAGTCCCTTCGTCGGCAGCCGGCGGAGATGCAACCGCGAGGACTTGTACGAGCAGTGCTCGCTCCACATGACGCTGAAGACGCCGAGCTCCGTGTAGGTGGGCTCGCGACCGAGGGACGCGATCACGCGAGCGTATTCCTCCGCGGTCAGCTTGTGCTGCTTGATGACCTCGGGTGTGATGGGGAGATCGCCGGGAAAATTCACGGCCTTCGAGTTAGCCGCTCCGGCGTCGGAGGTCCATGGTGGGGAGCCGAGAAGAGGAGAACATCGAGCGGCGACGGGACGACAGGTAAAGGAGCGCGCCGGCGATCGGGATGGTGCCGTTGGGCGCCCGCACCGTGCCGCGGAGATGACCGATGACTGCCGTGGCGGCGGCGCCGCGCGACGACGAGGTCCGACGGGCCGTCAGGCAAGAAAGCATGACAGCACGGGTGATGCGGGACATCCCTCGCGAGTACTCGCTGTCTACGGGTCGCGCTCCTACGAGAACTTACGTTTCGAAGGCCCTCACGCGTGTGCTACTCGAAGAGCCATGCGCGCTGCCGTGGTGATCTTTCCTGGCCTGAACGCCGATACCGAGATGGTCCGCACGCTCCAGCTCGCGGACGCCGAGGTCACCACGGTCTGGCACGACGAGACGACGCTGCCGGCGGGCATCGATCTGGTCGCCATCCCCGGTGGCTTCAGCTACGGCGATTACCTCCGCTGCGGCGCCATCGCGAAGGTCGGTCACATCATGCCGGCGGTCGGAGCTCACGCCGCGCGCGGTGGCTACGTGCTCGGCGTATGCAACGGCTTCCAGATCCTCACCGAGTGTGGGCTGCTGCCCGGCGCGCTGACGCGCAACGCGCACCTCCGCTTCGAGTGCCGCGACGTCTTCGTCAAGGTGCAGGCCGAGGGGCCGTTCTCATCGAACAAGTCGAGCGTCGGCAGCGTGCTGCGCCTGCCCATCGCGCACGGCGAGGGCCGCTACCAGGCAGCACCGGATGTGCTGGCTCGCCTCGAGGACGAGGGGCGCATCGCTCTCGTGTATTCTGCACATGATGGCCGGGTCGACGCCGAGGCGAATCCCAACGGCTCGGCCCGGAACATCGCCGGTATCTACGGCGGACCGTCGAAGAACGTGCTCGGCCTGATGCCTCATCCTGAGCGCATGAGCGAGGACTGCCTCGGCGGAAAGGACGGTCTCGAGCTCTTCCTCGCCGTCGCCGCGAGCGTTCGTCAGCGCCGCGACGCCGCCTGAGCAGATCGCGCATCCCGCGTCGCCTGGCTTGACGTGCGCCGCGCGGGCCGGCAGATCTGCCCGCGACCGCACTTGGACCTCCTCTACTTCGTTCTCTTCGTCAGCATCCTCATCTTCATCCACGAATTCGGTCACTTCGCCTTCGCGAAGCTGTTCGGGGTGAAGGTCCTGACGTTTTCCATCGGCTTCGGGCCGAAGCTCCTGAAAGTACGCGGGAAAGAGACCGAGTACTGCCTCGGGCTCCTGCCCTTCGGCGGCTTCGTCAACATGCTCGAGGAGGGCAAGGCGCCTGGTCCGGAGGCCATCCTGCCCGAGGAGCGCCACCGCACCTTCGAGAGCCAGACGCTCTGGAAGCGCGTCGTCATCGTGCTCGCCGGTCCGGCGATGAACCTCGTCTTCCCGATGGCGCTCTACACGTCGGTCTATCTCGAGGACCGGGAGTTCCTCCCGCCGACCGTGGGCGTGGTCTTCCCGGGCAAGCCCGCCGACGG
>JAYTOQ010000538.1:0-13559 GCA_043747665.1 Polyangiaceae bacterium
GCAGGTCCTGCGGGCCACAAGAGCCGCTACGAAGACCCGGCGATCGAGAAGCTCGCCGTCCTCGCGAAGGACGCAAAGCACAAGGACGCCACGTACGTGTTCACGAACGTCGACATGTTCGCGGACGCGAAGCGCTTCAAGAAGGCGATGAAGCTGCCCTGAAACGTGAAACGGGGCAGTCCCGAAGGACCGCCCCGCTCACGTGCGCCTCGTCTGAGCCTCGTTCACGACTGACGCAACCGCGTCAGCGCGCGTTCTCAGCTCAACGCCTCACTGGCACTGGGAGGCGGCCTTGGCGGTCGCGCAGTCGACGATCGCCTTGTAGCCGTCGATGACGTTCTGCGAGGTGAGCGCATCGCAGTCGTCGTCGCAAAGGCTGACCTTCATCGGGTCGGTCTCCTTCGTGCCGTCGGTCTTCTTCGTGCAGAGATCGATGCACTTCGAGTAGCCGTTGCAGTCCTGACCCGTGGCGCCCGCATCGTCCTTCGTCGGGACGAGATCGAAGCATGCCTTGAGCTCGGGGCAGCAAACGGCGTTGAGCTTCGCCTGGCAGGCCGGGCTGAAGAAGTCGCCGCTCGTCTGCTTGCTGCCTTCGCAGACCGCCGCCGGTCCGCCGTCGCCGGTGCTGGAGTCGCCGGTCGGGGGGGTGATCGGCGTGCCGCCGCCGTCACCGGTGGTGGGGTTGCCGCTGGTCACGCTGCAGCCCGCGAAGGCGCCCATCGCGACGCCGGTGAGGGCAAAAAACGAAACCGCGGTCCACTTAGCGCTCAACGTCATGTCAGTCTCCTTCAATGGGGGCATTGTCGCCCGTTCAAGTGTCAAGTCTCAGAGTCCACACGCCGATCTGCAGCTGGTCAGCGTGCAGCTCGCTAGCTCCATCGCGCTCGCCCTTCCGGTCGAATGCGCGTCCCCGCAGGCAGCGACGCACGACGCGTCCGCGCAGCCATACGCACACGCGAGGAACACGCTGCACTCGCTACCGAGCGCGCACGCCTTCTTCGCGTCGTCACACTTGTCCGCGACGCACGAGGCGCACGCGTCGACGTTTGCGATGCCAGAGTCGAAGATGCCAGAGTCGACGCCGGCATCGTCGCCGCAGGACGCCGCGGTGGTCCATCGAATCGGCGCGCCGGCCGTGCACGCTCTCGTGCAGTCGGAGGCGCACGCGCCGCACGTCCGCGCGTCGCTGCACGCGGCGAACGCGCTGTAGGCGGCGAGGTGGTCGGCGCCGCCGTCGGGCGTCGCGCCCGCTGCGTCGGAGCCGTCACAGAAGCATTGCTGGCGCTCCAGGTCGGACTGCCGTGGACCGGACGAGTCGTTGCACCCGCGCAGCGCGACGCAGCGGCTGTCGGTCAGGCAGACCGCCCACGGACCCGTGCATTCCAGCGCCGCGCAGGTGGTGCAGTCGTTGGAGGCGGCATCGGTGCCCGCCTCGAAGGTCTTCGCGCCCGCGGGCGCATCGTCGGACGACGCTTTGCAGCCGGGCGCCGAGGCCGCGAGCATCGCGCCGGACGTCAGCGCGGTCGCGCTGCAGAGCGCAGTCACGGCGCTGCAGTGCGCAGCAATACCCGCACGGGTCCAAAACAGGCGAGAGCTCATGGGCATGTGAAGGAAGGGCCGACCTCCGACAGATTGCGGCAAAGGATAGACGGAGCACGGGGCTCCGGGCTTCAACCGCGACCGTCGGATCGAACGAGTAGGATACGGGGCCACCCGAACGACTGACAAGGATCCGTAAAAAAGGGGACGCACTCGATCGTGACTCAGACCGCGGCGCCGGTCGAGCGCGAGCGGTCGACCTTTCGGGCTAGCCTCTGCGGAACGCGGGCAAAGCAGGCGTAAGCAGCGCCGAGCGCGAGCAGCCACCACGGGATGTCGCCCACCACCTCGTACACGGTCGTGCCGCGCATCCAGCGGACGGTCCCTTCCTGGGCCTCGGCTACGAAGGTCTTCGTGTGGGAGACCACGCCGCCCATCGGGTCGACGATGGCCGACACGCCGCTGTTCGTGCTCCGCACCAGGAAACGGCGGTGCTCGATGGCGCGGAACTTCGCGAGCGCCAGGTGCTCCCAGGGCTCCGTAGTATCGCCGAACCAAGCGTCGTTGGTGATGTTCACGAGGAGCTCGGGATCGGCCTGCGCCACCATCCGGTTCGTGAACGACGGGAGGATGTCCTCGTAACAGATGAGCACGGAGACCTTGTGCTTCACGCCCTTCACGTCGAGCTCGACGGGCTCGAGGGAGCTGCCTTTCGAGAAGCGCCCGCTGTGCGGCGACCACTTGTACATGATCGGAAAGTCGTCGCCGAAGGGCAGGTACTCGCCGAACGCGAGGAGGTACTGCTTGTCGTAGCGGCCGGTGACCTCGCCCTTCGCGTTGGTGGCGATGGCGGTGTTGAACCAGCGCTCGCGATCGGGGTCGGTGCGGAAGAGGACGGCGCCGAAGATGATCGGCACGCCGAGACGTCCGGCGAAACGATCGCGGTAGAAGGGCGTCTTCATGCCCATCTCCTCGGGCACCGAGAACGACACCGACGACTCGCTCCACACGACGAGGTCGACGCCCTTGTCGCGGAGCTCCTGGGTGAGCTTGATGTGGCGGCGGAGGCCCTCGCCGGGCTGCTCGCGCTTTGCCATGAGGCCCATGTTGCCCTGGACGTAGCCGACGCGGACCGCCTCGGCCTTCTCGACGGTCGACTTCACCATGGAGATGCGCACCGCTCCGAAGAGCGTCGCACCGATGAGGGCGAGGACACCGACGCCGATGAGGCGGCGATCGAGCGGCTCGAGGACGCGCTCCTCGGTGACGGGCGACCCGCGATACGCGGTGGGCGCAGCGAACACGAGCGCGCCGCGCTGGGCCGCCGCTTCGAGCCGCGCGCGCAGGGGCTCTGCGACGGCCATGTTCACGGCGACGAGCACGAGGCCGACCAGGATCGGCCCGCCGAGCTCGGCCGTCTGCATGAGCACCGGCACGTTGTGCACGGTCGCCGCGTAGTACCAGGGAAAGAGGAGCGGGAACACGAGCTCGCTCACCGCGAAGGAGCTCGCGAAGACGAGCGGCACCGGCCATCCGCGCTGTTGCGCGCGACCGAAGAGCCAACCCATGAACGCGAGCCGCAGCGCCTGGTACGCGCAGATGATCACGACGAAGAGGAGGCACAGCGCGGTCGGGAACCCGCTGAACACCTTCAGCATGTTGAGCAGCCAGTAGAAGCCGCCCAGGTTCATCGCGAGGCCGGTGAGAAAGCAGAGCCACACGCAGCGCTTCGTGGTCTGCCCGAAGAGCGAGACGTAGAGCGGCACGAGGCAGACGAACGTGAGCCACCACTGGTCGAAGCCCGCGAACGCGACGAAGTAGAGGATGCCGCTGAGCACCGCGCCGGCATCGGCGAGGCGGCCACGCACGAGCGGATCGCCCTGGTTTACCGGTACGTCATGCTCTGGCTTGGCGCGAGCCTTCTCAGTACGAGGGGACTTCGATTCCCCATCGCCGGTTTCCGCGTCGAGCTTCACGCGCAGCTTGAGACGCGCCATCGATCACTCGGTGCGCTGGATGATGTGGTAGCCGAAGGGCGTCTCGACGATGTCGGAGATCTCGCCGACCCGCAGCTTGAACGCGACGGCCTCGAAGGCGCCGACCATCTGTCCCTTGCTGAAGCGGCCGAGCGAGCCGCCACGCGCGCCGGCATTCGGCTCGTCCGAGTACTCGACCGCGAGGCGTCCAAGATCTTCACCGTGGCGCGCGCGCTTCAGGACCTCCTGCGCGAGGACGAGCGCCTGCTCCTTCATGCGGAGCACCGATTTGCCAGCGCGGTCGGAGCCCATCCACTGCACGAGGACGTGCCGCGCGCCGATGCGCTTCGGGTCCTCCTCGTTCGCGGCGGCGCGCGGCGGCGTCGCCGCACCACCCGCAGGGTCGGATGCGCCGCTCGTACCCGTCGATGCGGACCCCGCCGCCGTCGCTCCGCCGACGGCGACCGTCGGACGGTTCGTCGGGACCGCGCTCGCCGGCTGTGATGCCGTGGTGTCCCCGGTGCGCGGCTCGTTCGCTTGCCGGGCAAGATGCGCGCTGTCGGCGGAGGTGTTGGCCGACGCGCTCGTCTGCGCGCCGCTACAGGCCACGAGCGCGTGCAGCGCCACGAGCGCGGCGGTGGCAGTGGCGGCGGTGCGCCGGAGCGCGGACGACGAGGGCATCACTTCTTCTTCACCTCGAGCAGCTCAACCTCGAAGATGAGCATCGAATTCGGCGGGATGACCGGCGGAAAGCCGCGCGCGCCGTAGCCGAGGCTCGGTGGAACGGTGAGCTTTCGCTTGCCGCCCACCTTCATGCCGGCAACGCCCTGGTCCCAACCCTTGATGACTCGTCCTGCTCCGAGCTCGAAGACGAAGGGCTCGTTGGGCTTCCTCGAGCTGTCGAACTCCTTGCCGTCCGTGAGTGTTCCCACGTAGTGGACCTTCACGGTGTCGCCGGTCTTGGCCTCGGCGCCCTTGCCGACGACGAGATCCTTCGTGATGAGCTTCTCGTCGCTGGGAGGCGCGGCTTCGTTGGGAAGAGCGGGCTTGGCCGTCGCGGTCTCGGCAGGCTTGGCGCTGGGCGCCGGCGCGGCGCTGGGCTGCGCTGCGGCGGCCGACGCGGCCGGCTCGGACTGGATGGGCTCCTCCTTCGGAGGCTCGGTCAGCTTCGCGCAGCCGGTCCCGAGCACGACGAGGAAGGCAAAAATAGCGGTTGTAGAGCCACGCTTCAGGCAAGCCATCGGGGGCGGACCCTACCTTTTCGGCTCGTCGTCCGCAACGCAGACGACGAGGGGTTTGATAGGATGTCCGGCAGCTTGGCGCGCGTGCTGCACATCGAGGACGACCCGCGCAATCGGTTGCTCGTCAGGAAGCTCCTCTCCGCCGACGGTCACGAGGTGATCGATGCCGCCGATGGGCTCGAAGGAGTTCGTCTCGCCATCGCGCAGCGCCCCGACATCGTCCTCGTCGATCTCAACATCCCTGGCCTCGACGGCTTCGAGGTCACGCTGCGCCTCCGCACCGAGGCCTCGCTCAACGGAGTGCCGATCATCGCCATCACCGCGGAGGGCGATCGCGACACCAGCTTCGCCGTCGGCTGCGACGGGTTCATGCAGAAGCCCATCGACGCGCGTGCGTTCGCCAAGCAGGTCGCCGGCTACATCGGCGGGCAGCGCGAGCGCATGATGTCGACGCCGGACATCACCGGCGAGCGCCTGCGCCAGCAGAGCGGCCGCATCGTCGCGCACCTCGAGGAGAAGGTCGCCGAGCTCTCGTCGGCGAACGAGCGGCTCCGCGACATGGAGCGCCTCCGCACCGAGTTCTACCGCAACATCTCGCACGAGCTCGCGACGCCCCTCACCCCCATCGTCGGGTACCTGCGCATGCTCATGGACGAAGAGTTGGGCGAGACGAGCAAGCCGCAGCGCAAGGCTCTCCGCGCCATGGACGACTGCGTGCGCCGCCTTCGCACGCAGCTCGACAACCTCATCGACGTGACTGGTCTCGAGACCGGCAAGATGCGGTTCTTCAACAAGGACTACGATTTTCTCGACACCGTCAGGCGCGCGATCGCCTGGCACGCCGATGCGTTCGCCGAGCGGAAGCTCACCATGCTCGAGGAGTTCCCGCGCGGTCCGCTGCCAGGCTATGGCGACAGCGATCGGCTCGGTCGCGCCATCTCGCAGCTGCTCGACAACGCGGCGAAGTTCACGCCCGAGGGCGGAATCGTCGGCGTGCTGGTGCGTCCTCACGACGGCACCTACGAGCTCGTCATCGCCGATACTGGCCCGGGCATCCCAAAGGAGCGTCTGGATCGCGTGTTCGACCCGTTCTTTCAGGTCGACGGCTCCGCGACGCGCGCCCACGGAGGCACCGGCGTCGGCCTCGCCATTGCGCGTCGCGTGGCGCGCGGTCTCGGCGGCGACGTGAAGCTGATCCCCGCGGGCGCCACCATCGAGGGCATGTTCCTCGGTGGCGCGGCGTTCGCGCTCTCGGTGGCGAAACGCGCGCCCACCGTGGTCGTCGACACCGCATCATGATGCGCATCGCGATGCGCGTCGTGAGCGCGTCGTGAGCGCGCGGGTCTACCTCGATTGGAACGCGACGACGCCGCCGCTGCCCGAGGTGCTCGACGCGATGCGCGACACCGGCACGCGCACGTGGGGCAACCCCTCCAGCATCCACGGCGACGGCCGCGCGGCACGTGCGGTGGTCGAGGACGCACGCGCGGCGGTCGGCGCGCTCGTCGATGCCGATCCGCGTGACGTGGTGCTCACCTCGGGGGGCACCGAGGCCAACAATCTGGCGGTGCGCTCGGCGCTCGCCGACGACGCGGCGGCCGTTGCTGGTGGCGGCGGCGGCGGGGCGGTGCCGTGGCTCTTCACGAGCCGCCTCGAGCATCCGTCGGTGGCGCGCGTCGCCGAGGCCCTCGAGCGCGAAGGTCGCGCGCGCATTCGCTGGATGCGCGTCGACGAGGGCGGCGCGATCGAACTCGCCGATCTCGAGCGTAGCCTCGCCGAGGCCCGCGCGCGCGGCGAGAGGATCGCGCTCGTCACGCTCCAGGCCGTGAATCACGAGACGGGCGTGCTGCAGCCGCTGCGCGAGGCGATCGCGCTTGCTCATGCGGCGGGCGCTCGCGTCCACGTCGATGCGGTGCAGGCCTGGGGCAAGGTCGACACCTCGGCGGTCGCTGCTGCCGACTCCGCGAGCCTCGCCGCGCACAAGCTCCGCGGGCCGAAAGGTATCGGGGCGCTCGTCGTGCGCGCCGGCCTGCGCATCGTTCCGGTGCTGCTGGGCGGCGCGCAGGAGAAGGGCCTGCGACCGGGCACCGTCGATCCTGCGCTCGCGGCCGGGCTCGGCGTCGCAGCCCGATCGCTGAGCGGGGGAAGCATGCGCTATGCACACATCGCCGAGCGCCGTGACGCCCTCGAGGCGGAGCTCCTGGAGCTGCTCTCCGGAGACCGGCGCGCGTGCGTCGCCGGGGACCCTGCGCGTCGAGCGCCGCATGTCTCGCTGCTCGTGTGGCCGGGGTGGCAGGGCGCGGAGCTGGTGGCCGCGCTCGATCTCGAGGGCGTGAGCGTCTCGAGCGGCGCCGCGTGCAGCGCCGGGACGGTGGAGCCTTCACCCGTGCTCGAGGCGATGCTCGGGCTCGGGGACGCCGCCTCCGGCATCCGCGCGTCGCTCGGGGAGACCACGACTGCCGACGACGTGGCGCGCGCCGTCGCTGCGTTCCGACGCGTCGTGGAGCGCAGACCGGCGGGCGATCACTTCTCGAAGCAGTAGAAGCGCGCGTCCTGCGCGCAATTGCGGCCACCGTTCGACGCCCACTTCGCGCCGGCCAGCGTGAAATCGCCGACCTCACCGCTTCCGATCGAGAGCGACCAGTCATCGCACGTGTCGGTCGCGGTGTCGCCGCCGACCAACGTTCCCGTCCACACGGCGTGGTCATCGCCGACCGGCGCAAGACCCATGGCGTCGCGGTCGATGGCGGAGGGGATCGCGCCGTTGTCGAAGATCTTGAAATCGCCGATCTTGACGCCGTTGCGCAGAAACCAGGTCCTGTCGGTGGGGAGCCGCCCGATCGCTCTCTGCGCCGCCGTCGCGAGCCAGGCCACGTAGCTGCCCGCGCGCCCCGCGGCGGCAGCCTCGCTCGTGCATACCGCGTTGGCGAGGGTCACGAAGTTGCCGGTCGAACCCGGCGGATGGGCCGTCGCCGTCGTGACGAAGACGAGCTTGCCGCCGGGCGGGACGCCTTCGATCGGGCCGCTGTCGATCGGGCCGCTGTCACCGACCGCCGGCGCGTCGTGGTTCGCGGCGTCGAGGTCGTCCGTCCCCGGCCCGGCGTCCGAGCCTTCCGTCGCGCTGAACGAGCGACAGCCTCCCATGGCGCTGATGACCACGGCGAACGCAAAGAGCGGACTCATTGCGCGAACCATATCACGCGGGGGCGTGCCGGAACCTCAGCGCGCGGGAGCTGCCTGCGCCGGCGGCCCGGGCTCGGGCGTCTCGGCAGGCGACGACGAGGGCGGAGGCGGAGGCGGACCCTGCACCGCCGCGGAGCCACCGCCGGCGACGGTGATCGGCAACCAGAAGGTCTTGATTTTCGTGGTCGGACCGTCGTGATCGTAGCCGAGCAAACCGAAGAGGAGATTCGCCCAGCTCCCGGACGGGCTCTGCCCATACGAGAAGATCGGCAAGATGTGGAACTGCCAGTCGAGGCCGCCGGGCACGCGCTTCTGCTTGTAGAGCGTGTTGAGCGCGACCTGCGTGACCGAGTCGTCGGCGGTGTCGGCAAAGCGCCAGAACACCGGGAAGCCTACGGTGGTGCGGCCCTTGGGGCTCGCGAAGTCCCACAAGATCGGCGCGAGGACCGTGTGCGTCGAGCGCTCGCTACGACCGAGGTACACGATGGGGTGGACGTCGACCTCCCAGCCCTTCGTGTTCTTCTCGAGCACGATGGTGGGGAAGATCCAGTTGGTGCGCGAGACGTTGTAGTGCTCGTCGTGCGCGAAGAGCGGCGTCGCGAACGTGCGTCCGGTCGGGCTGCTCGAGTGGTAAAAGAACGGAAAGATCCCGAGCGCGCTGTAGCCGAGGTCGATGTCCGTCGAGCGGTAGTAGATGGGGGCGATCGGGCCGACCATCGTGAGCGACGTCGAGTTGTTGCGCGTGGTCGCGTGCGTGAAGAACGGCGTGATCAGCGTGTCGGCGGTGCGCGTCACGCGGCGGAGGTAGCCGGGCAGCACGAAGAGCGACTTGTCCGGATCGCGCCCGTAGTGGAAGAGCGGGAAGAGCGTGTAGTGGAACTCACGCACGCCGCCCGTCTCCGGCCGGCCGTTGATCGTGAAGAGCAGCGGCGCGATGTCGAAGATCGAGCGCTTGGGGTCGGACCTCGAGATGACCGGCCCGATCACGGTGAGCTGGCTCTGCTCGATCTCGCGCTCGCGATGGAAGTAGAGGAGAGGTGGGATGAGCGTGTAGGTCTTGCGCGCGCCGTCCTCGTCGCCGTTGTCACCGTGGAACCAGAGCGGGGCGACGCCGGCGTCGACGTCCTTCAGCGTGCGGTCGCGAAAGTAAGGGCCGACGATGGTGAACGCGCCCTTCTCGTCCCAGTGCGACGTGGTGAGCGTGAGCGGCGAGTGGAAGTAGCCGCCGTCCTTGCGGTGACCCTGGAACAGGATCGGCGCGATCCAGTTGTCGTGCTCGTTCGGTGCCTCGCGATGCACGAGCGGTCCGAGGACGAGCACGTGGTTCTGGCGATCGCGGACGCGCCAGGCGAGCGGGAAGAGGACGTCGGCGTCGGTATCGGGCGAGCGGCGCTGGTAGAAGACGAGCGCGGCGAGCGACTCGCGATCGGTCTGTGGCGTGCTCTCGCCCGTCTTCGGATCGAGACCGCGCGTGTGCTCGAGATAGAGCGGCGGGATCAGCCGCAGGCGATAGTCGCCGCGCCGCTCCTCGTAGTACGGGAAATACGAGCGATGAAGCTGCCCCTCGGGTGAGGGCGGTCGGCCGTCGTAGTCGCTGCCGATGCGATTGCCGACGCCCTCGGGGATGGCGAGCGGGTCGGCGGGCGCGATGGCGGTGGGCTCGTCGAGCGGACGCGACGCCGGCGAGGTGCCTTGCTGCTCCTCGTCGGGGTTGCCGCCGCGCTGCGGGCCGACCTGCTTGTTGCGGACGGGCCCTGACTGCGTCGGTCCGCCTTGCTTGCCGCCACCACCGCCGCCGAGCTGCGCGAATGCGCTCGTCGGCCAGCAGATCAGGAGCGCCACGATGGCCGCGGCGAGGAGCGCCGCGATGCGACGCGGGAGCTCGGCGCGCGCGACTTTCTCCTGCGAGTGCGCGTTGAGGTCCTTGAGCTCCACGATGCCCTCGTCGATCTCGCGATCGCCGAGGAGCACGGCGAAGCGCGCGCCGAGCGCGTTGGCGCGACGGAGCTGCGCCTTCACGGAAGCCTTGCGCGTGTCGACCTCGCACCGCACGCCGGCCTTGCGGACGTCGCGTCCGAGGACGAGCGCGGTGTCGACGGCGCGCTCGCCGATGGGCGCGATGACCACGTCGACGACGTTGGCGGGCGCGGCCACATCACTCGCGATGAGCAGGCGCTCGAGACCCGCGGCAAAACCGATGGCGGGGACGTCCGGGCCGCCCAGCTCGGTGATCATGCCGTCGTAGCGGCCGCCGCCGACGAGCGTGCTGCCCGCGCCGAGCTTGTCGTACGCGCCCTTGATCTCGAAGAGCGTGCGTCCGTAGTAGTCGAGGCCGCGCACCAGCTTCGGATCGACGGTATACGGCGTGCCGAGCGCGTCGAGGTGGCGGCGGAGGCCGTCCCAGTGCGCGCGGTCCTCGTCGCTCAGGAAATCGAGGATGGTGGGTGCGCTCTCGATGGCCGCCTTGTCCGCGGGGTGCTTCGAGTCGAGGATGCGCAAGGGATTCGTGCCGAGGCGACGCTGCGAGTCGGCGCTGAGCGTCTCCTTTTGCGGCGTCAGCACCTCGACGAGGGCTTGCTTGTACCTTGCACGCGTCTCCGCGCTGCCGATGGAATTGACGAACACGTCCGGCTTGGGGATCCCGATGTCGACGAGGAAGCCTACGAGCGCGTCGATCATCTCCGCGTCGCAGCCGGGTCCAGGGTCGCCGAAGCACTCGGCGCCCACCTGGTAGAACTGGCGGTAGCGGCCCTTCGCGGGACGCTCGCCGCGGAACATCGCGCCGAGGTAGTACCAGCGAGAGACCGGCTCGTCGTTGTGGACCTTGTGCTCGACGTACGCGCGGGCGGCGCCGGCCGTGCCCTCGGGACGGAGCGTGAGGGGCTCGTCGTGGAAGACGAACGAGTACATCTCCTTCTCGACGACGTCGGTGGCCTCGCCGATGGCGCGCACGAACAGCGGCGTCGGCTCCACATGAGGAGTGCGGACCTCGCGGTAACCAAGGCGCTCCATCGACGAACGGAACGCCCCTTCGACCCGGTGCCATCGGCCGATCTCGCCGGGAAGCACGTCATTCATGCCTTTAACGGCACGGACGAGGGTAGGGGCCGTCACGGGGGAGCGCTTATCGCGTGCTCGGGCCATAGGGTCAAGCACCGGATGATTTTGAGAAACCAGTCGCCATCGGCCTGGCTGGAAGAGCCTCGAACCGCCTCCGCACGTTTACCAGCATTGCCTGTTGCCTCGACCCCGCCGTCTGTTCTCCAATCCCGCCCGTGAACGCGCCGGACGGAACGAAAGCGACGAATGCGCCGAAGGGGCGGGTCTGCGCGCTCGACCTGGGTGCCGCACGGGTGGGCGTCGCGCTCTCGGACGACCTCGGCCTGATGGCGCACCCCCGTGGGGTCATCGCCGCGCGGCCGCGCCCCAAGCTCCTCCAGGCCCTGAAGGAGCTCGTGACCGCCGAGGGCATCACGCGTGTGGTGGTGGGCTTTCCCCTCGACATGCGCGGCACCGAGGGCGAGGCGGCGCGGCGCGCGAGGCTCCTCGCCCAGGAGATCGCCGACGCCACCTCGTGCGACGTGGAGCTCTTCGACGAGCGCCTCACCACCGTCCAGGCGAAGCGCGCGCTCCAGGCGAGCGAGGTGCACGGCGAGAAGGCACGTGCGCGCATCGACGAGGCGTCGGCGGTGGAGATCCTCCAGGCGTGGCTCGACGCGCGCGCGGCGCGCAAGAAACGAGCGCGCAAGTGAGCGATACGTCGAGCTTGCGCGTCAAGCGCGAGCGCCGTCGCCGTCGCAAGAAGATCGAGCCGGAGAAGACGTCCGGCGGGCACCGCGTCCTCTTCTGGATCTTCACGGTGGTCGGCGGCGCCGTCGCCGCCGCCGCGATGTATTTCCTCGTGGTCTATCCGTCGAGCGCAGGTCCCGGGCCCGGCAAGGACGTCGAGCTCACCATCGATCGCGACGAGCCGACGTCGTCGGTCATCGACAAGCTCGATCGCGCGGGCCTCCTCGGCTCGCGCGCGCGCTTTGCGATCTACGCGCGCCTCTCCGCGCCCACCTTTGCGCCCGGCCCGCATCTCCTCACGGACGACGCGGGGCCCGGCGAGCTGCTCCGACGCCTCGAGCGCACGGGCTCGGCGTCGAAGTCCAAGGTCACGATCCCCGAGGGCTGGAACCGCTACGACATCGGCAAGCGCCTCCAGAACCTGCACGTCGCGTCGCAGAGCGCGTTCATCGAGGCCACCGGCGACGATGGGCTCCTCCGCGAGCTCGCGCTCGACGGCGACAGCGCCGAGGGTTTCCTCTTTCCCGCCACCTACGATCTCGCGAAGGACTCCGACCCGCGCGACGTCGTGCGGCGCCTCGTCGCCGAGTTCGAGCGTCGGTTCGCCGCCCTCGAGCAGAACCATCGCCTCGGACGCGCAAATCTCGAAGGCACGCTGGGCTGGTCGCGCCGCGAGATCGTGACGCTCGCATCGATGGTCGAGAAAGAGGCCGCCGTCGACGAGGAGCGCCCCATCATCGCGAGCGTCTTCCTCAACCGACTCCGCGACCCGTCGTTCAAGCGGAAGGTCCTCCAGTGCGATCCCACGGCGGGCTACGGCTGCCTGGTGCTCAAGGACAAGGTCCCGGGCTGCGCCGGGTACAGCGGCAAGATCACGCACGCCGTGAACAGCGATCCTTCGAACACGTACAGCACGTACACGCACGAGGGCCTGCCGCCCGGCCCCATCGCGAATCCCGGCGTCAAGTCGATGCAGGCCGTCCTCGCGCCGGCGAGCACCAAGTACCTCTACTTCGTCACGCGCGCCGAGGCGCACCGCCACGCCTTCAGCGAGACCGTCGAGGAGCACAACACTGCGGTGAAGGATCTCCGGGAGCGCTCGCAGCGCGACCATCCCGATCCCAAGCCCGATGCAAAGCCCGACCCCAAGTAGGCTATATTCTGATCGCCATGGCATCCCGCAAGCACCGCCTCTCGTTCGCCTCGCCCGCCGCTCTCTTCACCCTCGTGCTCGCGCTGTTCCTGACGCTCGCGTCGAGCGCCCTCGCCGACGGATGGATCTACACGGGCGACGCGGTGCGCACGAAGTCGGTCGGTCCGTTCACGGCGAAGGTCTATGGCATCCGCCACGACATGAAGGAGAAGCCCGCCAGCAAATCGAAGGCCGCGGTCATCGAGGCGGACGTCGACAAGAAGTTCACGTGGCGCATGCTCCGCGACGTCGACTCGTCGAAGATCAAGAAGGCCCTCACCGAGGCCCTCCAGATGAACGGCTTCAACGACGGCGGCCGCATCGGTCAGTTCGTCGGCGCGTTCAACAAGGAGGAGGTCAAGGAGAACTCGGCGGTCGTCATCAGCTACAACGCCGCCGCGAAGTCCGTGACCATCTGGGTCCAGGGCGCCGGCACCGCCACCATCGCGGGCCCGGACTTCATGAAGGCGGTCTGGAGCATCTGGCTCGGCAAGATCGATCAGCCCGACATGGGCGATCAGCTGATCTCGAAGCTCTGACACGCGGCGCCATGGAAGCCTGGCAGCTCGCGGCGCTCGGCGCGGCCGGCTTGATCGCCGCGCACTACCTCCTTCTCCGCGCGGCCTCGGGGCGGATCGG
>JAYTOQ010000539.1:0-4242 GCA_043747665.1 Polyangiaceae bacterium
CGAGGAGAAGTTTGCCATGAAGATCTCTACCGTATTGCTTGCGGCTGCCATGGGCGGCGCGCTCGTTGGTGCCGTCGGCTGTGCTGACAAGATGGCGCCCGGCGCCACGGATCCGTCCGCCGCCGCCGGCTCCGTGCCGTCCGCGTCGGGGATGCCTGCCGCGCCGTCGGCGAAGCACGCCTGCAAGGGACAGAACGGCTGCAAGGGTCAGGGCGGCTGCAAGACCGACAAGAACGGCTGCAAGGGCCAGAATGCCTGCAAAGGCCAGGGCGGCTGCAAGACCGCTTGAGCGTCCAAGGCCCTCCCGACGCCGCAGATGCGGAGCTCGCCGACGTGATCAGCTTCGCGCGAATCGCGCCAGGCTGATCACGATGGCGATGAGCTCGTCAGGCTCGATGGGCTTCGGAAGATGCATCGAGAAGCCTGCGCTGAGCACGCGCGCGCGGTCACCCGCACGCGCGTAGGCCGTCAGCGCGGCCGCCGGCACCTGCCCGCCTCGATCGCCGGGGCGCGCCCGGATCCGCCGGATCAGCTCGAGGCCGTCTTGCCCCGGCATTCCGATGTCGGAAACGACGACGTCGGGCAGCTCTCGTTCGAACGCCTCCATGGCCTGCTCGACGCTCGTCGCGAGGGTGACGCGCGCGCCCGCCTTCTCGAGGACGGCTCGCACGAGGCGTCTCGAGTCGTCGTCGTCGTCCACCGCGAGCACGTGCAGGCCGTCGAGCTCGACCTCGACCTCGACCTCGGCGTGGCGAGCGCGCTGCGGTGCGGCGTCATCCGTCGCGGCATCCATCGGGTCCGGCACCGGTCGAATGGCGGTGATGGGCAGCCCCACGGTGAACGTCGCACCGTGTCCGATGCCCTCGCTGCTCGCCTCGACGCTGCCGCCGTGCATCTCGACAAGCTGGCGCGTGATGGCCAGCCCGAGCCCGAGGCCGCCATGCGTGCGCGTGATCTTGCCATCGGCCTGGCGAAACCGGTCGAACACGAAGGGGGCGAACGCGGCGTCGATGCCGGCGCCGTTGTCGCGGACGCTGACCTCGACGGACGAGCCGCTCCGCCGGACACCCACCTCGACGCGACCTTGTCTTGGCGTGAACTTCACCGCGTTGCTGAGGAGGTTCCACACCACCTGCTGCAGTCGATTCGGGTCGCCCAGCAGCGGCCCCGGCGCCGGCTCGATGATCGATCGCAGCGTGATCTCCTTCGCGAGCGCGGCGGGACGGATCGACTCGATGGCCGCCTCCACCACCTTGCCGAGGTCGACCGACTCGATCTCGAGGCGCATCTTGCCGCTGATGATCCGCGACACGTCGAGGAGGTCCTCGACGAGCTGAGCCATCGCCACGGCGTTGCGCTCGATGGTCTCGGTGGCGCGCCCGCGCTTGGTCTCGTCGAGCACACCGGTCGTGATCATGCGCGACCACCCGAGGATGGCGTTGAGCGGCGTGCGCAGCTCGTGACTGACCGTCGCGAGGAACTCGTCCTTGAGGCGATTGGCGTCGTCGGCGGCGGCTCGCGCGCGCTGCTCGGCACCGTAGAGCCGCGCGTTGTCGACGCTGATCGCGGCGCGCCGCGCGATCTCCTCGGCCAGCAGGAGATCGGCGCCGGAGTAGCGGCGACCCGACTCCGCATGGACCATGGTGATCGCGCCGAGCGTCGCTCCGCGCGCGACCAGCGGCACGATGATGGCAGAGCGCAGACCCAGCTCGCGCGAGATACGGAGATGCTCGTCGTCGACGGCGCCCGCCACGAGCATCTCGTCGCTGATCTCAGCGTACATCTCGGACTTGCCGGTGCGGAGGACGTTGGGGACGCCCTGCGGAGCATCCTTGGGTATCGGGTAGCGACGACGTAGTTCCCACGCGTACTCGACCATCTTGGGATCGCCATGCGCGACCGCGAGCTGATCCGACTGTCCGGCGTCGTCGATCATCTCGATGGCGCACCAGTCGGCGAGCTTCGGGACGAGGATAGTCGCGAGCCGGGCCAGCGTCGCCTTGAAGTCGAGCGAGGCCGCGAGCGCGGCGGTCGCCTCTGCCACGAGCGCGCGACGCTGCTCCTCCCGCTCGAGGCTCGCGCGGGCCTCCTCGGCGACGAGCCGCGCGTAGCGATCGCGGTCGAGACGCTGGGCGCGCAGGAGGGCTTGCGCGCAGTGCTGCGTGAACGTCTCTACGAAGGTGCGCTTCTCCGCCGTGAAGCGGCGCGCCTTGTAATAGTCCATGGCCAGGAGCCCGACGCGCCATCCCTCGACGACGAGCGGAATGCTCCAGAAGGCCTCGGCGCGTGGCGCTTCGCTTGGTAGCGTCGCGATCGAGGGGAACCTCTGCGCGTACTCTTCGGCGGTCTCGACCCACGTCGCGGTGCCGGACTCGAACGCGCTCCACGTGGAAGTCAGCGAGCTCGCGTCGATGATGTCGATGTTCTCGAGGATCGCCTCCGAGATCCCCGTCGAGCCGATCAGCTCGAGCGACTTCTCGTCGTCGGCGAGCACGTAGAGCGTGCACGTGTCCGCGGCCATCGCCGGCAGCCCGCGCTTGACCACGACCGCCGCGACCTCCTCGCGCGTCGTCGCGCCGGAGAGGTCGGTGGCGACCGCCGAGAGAATCTCGAGACGGCGGCGGAGCCAGACCTCGCGCGCGAAGCTCTCGGCGCGATCGAGCGCCTGCGATGCCTGCGCGGCCATGGTGTCGAGGAGCGCCTTCTCCGCCGAGTCGAACGTGCGATCGTCGCGGAAGCGAAAGGCGATCGCGCCGCGCTTTCGTCCCTCCACCCGCAGCGGCAGCGCCATGCGGCGCTTCGAGAGCACGCGCTCGTCGGCGGCGAACGCGTCGGCGAGGTCTGCATCGAGCTCGCCGTCGTGGGGCTCGCCGCCCTCGCTCGCGATGCGGACGAGCGCGCCGTCGTCGTCGATGCGGCCCATCGCGCCGCTGTGAGCGTCGAGCGCCTCGATGCCTCGGGCAACGACCACCGCGGCGACCTCGTCGGGCGTGCGCGCGCGCGCGAGGCCGCTCGTGAGCTCGTGCAGACCAGCGACGCGCGCGCTGGCGACGGCGCTACGGCTCTGCTCGGTGCGGACGAGGCCGACGATGCCGACCAGCACCGCGCCCTCGAGCGCGAACATCCCGGTCTGCGCGAGGTGTACGGGGGCGAGCGACGCTTCGAGCGGCGCGCCGAGGAAGAAGTAGTTCGCGGCCATCGCAGAGAGGATGATCGCGAGGATGCCCGTGCGCCGACCGCCGTACCAGACCGCGAAGACCACGAGGATGAAGTAGAGAAGAAACGGCAGCTCCACGCCGATGGGCGGAAACAGCGTCTTCAACGCGGTCAGGACCGCGACCAGACCGATGGTCGCGAGATAGGGGGCAGGACGATACTGCACGCGCATTGCATTCTAGTCGAACGAGCGCAGCGGCGCGACCGACCTGCGACGGGCGATCACCGGCTCGCGTCGACTCCTCGATGCGACGCTGGCCGTGGAGCGCGACGAGCTGCGTTACGCGCTCGACGCGCTGTTGCGATCCACGCGGAGACGCTGCTGGTTGTCGGCGCCGTTCGCAACTTCGGGGCCGACGACGATCGCCCGAGGCTTAGATCGCATCGCGCTGAATTCCGCGGCGTCAACGGCAAGCGTCGGCGCGACCAGCAACCGCATCGTGACCAAACGGGACGGGACGGGGCGAGGCGCGTTCAACCATTTTTACTGGGCATTGCTGCGAAACATCGTGACACGACACATACGCGCGCGGCGCGCCGCCATCGTTCTCGCGGTGCTCCGACAACATGCGCGTATGGATCATGCATCCGCAGAAGGGTGAAGCTCGAAAACGCGATGCCCGACGTTGGCCTCTCCGAGGCGAGCGCGCGGAACATCACGGCGTACCTCTATACGCTGGAGTGACCCGGTTTCGCTTTCTGAGAGGGTCGCTTCGCGTCATGACCGATCGAACGGTGCTCATCGTCGATGACGATCACGAGATGGCGCTCGCCGTCGCCGACATCCTCAGCGGGGGCAACACGCGGTGCGAGCTCGCGACCTGCGGCGCCTCGGCGCTCGAGGCGTGTGGCCGCTTCTCGTTCGACGTCGTCGTCAGTGACATCCGCATGCCCGGCATGGACGGCCTCGAGCTGATGGGACACCTCAGGCAGCTGCAGCCGGCCCTCCCGGTCATCCTCGTGACCGCCGAGGGATCCATCGGCGCCGCGGTCGAGGCCGCAAAGCATGGCGCTTTCCAATACCTC
>JAYTOQ010000540.1:0-6927 GCA_043747665.1 Polyangiaceae bacterium
CCGACGAGCGGCGCGACCGCGCTGGGATCTCCGAGCGCCGCGAGCATGTCGACGGCGCCGACGTCGCCGGTGACGGCGCGTGCGACGAGCCCGGGCACCGCCGAGCGGTCGCCGACCTCGGAGAGCGCACGCAGCGCCTCCTCGCGCGGCTCGCTAGTGGCGAGCGGATCGGTGGCGGGCCGCAACGCGTCGATGATGTCCATGATCCGCCGCGTGAGCTCGGCGCTGCCGCGGCTCGGTGACGTTCGCGCCGGCGTGGCCTCGGCACGGGCGGCGCGGAGGGCCATCGCGCGACGCCGCGCGAGCTCGCGGGCAGCAGCGGTGCGCGGCTTGCGCGTCGTCACCAGCGCCTCGGTGAGCAGGAGCGCGGCTTGCCGCACGATCCCGTCGCGCGATGCGAGCTGTGCGCTCACGATGGCATCGAGCTCGGCGCCCTCCTTGCGGAAGAACGCCTCGACGAGCGACCCGAGCGCGAGCGGATCGACACGCTCGCCCTTCGCGAGGAGAATGCGTGTGGAGCTCGGCGGGATGGCGTCGCGCGTGCCGTGGGTCGCCTTCGCAGCGCGCCGGGCGGCGGCCGTCTCCGGCTTGGCCGGAGGATGAGGCGGCTCGAAGGGCCTCGGCGCGAGCTTCTTCGCGGCGCGCCGAACTGCAGGGTCGCTCGCGGTCAGGAGATCGAGGAGCGCCGTTGCGCGCTCGAACGCCGCGCGCACTCCTTCTTGCTCGGCGACGCCGGGGGTTGGGAGACGCGCGCGCACGTCGTCGATCCGCGACGCGTCCTCGCCGGCGGCGGCGCTCTCGTCGAGCGCGCACGCCAGCGCGAACGTGGAGGCACCGCGGAAGAGGAGGCGAGGCGCGGCGAGGATCGCCGGGTCGAGCGTCGCGACGACGCCGCGCGACGGGGTAGTCGGCGCGCCGAGGACATAGAGCCAGAGCTCGCCGCTCCGCGTGGCCGCGAACGGCACGGTGCCCGCGAGGTACGCGCAGAGGCGGGCGTGCGCGACCGACGGATGTTTACGCCGCGCCGCGGCGAGGAGCGCGTCGAACGTCGACTGGGCCGCAACGGGGAACGCCGGGATGAAGTCGCCGAGCGGACGTGAGCCCGCCGCTTCGAAGAGCTTCACGAGCTCACGAGGCAGCTCGACCGCAAACGCGGTTCGCGGATCGCGCGGAGCTCGCGGATCGCGAGCTCCGTCGCGACGGCGGTCACGACGAGCGACGGACGAGGCGAAGCGGGCGAGCCCTCGGGTGAGGAACCGCTCGGGCGCCGCGGCCGCTCGGAGCATCCAGCTCGAGCGCGGGGGCGGGGTCAAGAGGGTGTGGAAGAATCCGCGCGAACCTCGGTCCGGTCAAGTCACGAGCTTCGTCGGGAGGTGAGAAGTTTCGTTGTACGACACCACCCGCACGGCGCCGGTGTCGCGGACGACGACGCGGGTGAGCCCGCAATGACTGGTCGTCATGCGGAGCCACTTCGAGACCGGCGTGTGGAGCGCGCGACACATGAGGTAGCGAATGAGATTCCCGTGACACACCACGAGCTCGAGTCGCTCAGCGCGACTCGTGCGTACGATCTTGGCGTACGCTGCGTCAGCGCGTGCGCGGTCCTCTCGGCGCTCCGAGGCGGGAACCTCGTATCCCTCGACCTTCGTATAGAGCCCTTCGCGAAGGAGGCCGGTGTGCCGCACGCGCATACCGCCGAGCTGACGCGTGACGATGTCCGCCGTCTCCCGCGCGCGGGGCAGCGTGCTCGACCAGACGGTGTCGAAGCGAAAGGCCTCGAGGTACTTGCCGGTGAGCCGGGCCTGCTCGCGGCCGAGCGGCGTGAGCTCACCGCGCGACTCGGCCTCGTACTGACCATGCCGCAAGAAGATGAGGGTGCGAGTAGGCAAGGTGACCGCCCACTCTACTTAATGCGCGCGGATGGGGCTATCCGATGATCCGAGCGTAGCGTTAGGATGGAGCGTTGCGCCGTGCAACGTGATCGCTCGTTTTTCACGCAGGGGTTCCTTCGCATGCCGCAGCCTGTCGTCGCTTCGCTCACGCTCCGCTCCATCGTCGGCGCCGCGCTCTTCGCCGTCGTGCTCGCCGGCTGTCCCTCGGACCCGCAGATCGCCGATGGCGACGGCGGTGCGGCGGAAGGTGGCCCGGGAGCCGTCGATACCGATGGAGGAAGTGGTGCCGACGCGTTCACGCCTCCGGCCTGCGGACGGCTCACCACGCCGTGCGGCGCGGGCGAGAAATGCAGCGGCCCGCCGGACTGCGTCTCGAAGATCTGCTTCGGCGGCACGTGTCAGGTCCCAGCGCCTGCCGACGGCGTGAAGAATGGCGACGAGACCGACGTCGACTGTGGCGGCACGATGTCGCCTGCGTGCATCGACGGAAAGGGCTGCCTCGCGAAGACGGACTGCGTGAGCGGCGTGTGCACGGCGGGCGTGTGTCAGGTGCCGAGCTCGACGGACACGGTCCAGAACGGCGACGAGACCGGCGTCGACTGCGGCGGAACGAAGGCGCCCAAGTGCCCGGTGGGCTCGGGCTGCTTGACCACGGCCGACTGCGACCAGGTGAAATGCGACACCGTTCAGAAGAAGTGTCTGCCCGCTTCGCACACCGACGGGATCAAGAACAACGGCGAGACGGACATCGACTGCGGAGGCACGGCGCCGACGAAGTGTCCGACCGGCCAAGGTTGCGTCGCGACGAGCGACTGCAACGCGGTGGCGTGCGACGTGGGCGCGACGAAGCTGTGCCTCCCGCCGTCGCATACGGACGGCATCAAGAACGGCGGTGAGACCGGCACCGACTGCGGAGGGACCGCGTCTGCGAAGTGTCCTACCGGGCAGGGCTGCCTCGCGACGAGCGACTGCGATCTCGTGGCCTGCGATGTCGGCGGCACGAAGGTGTGCCTCCCGCCGTCGCATACGGACGGCATCAAGAACGGCGGCGAGACCGGCGTCGACTGCGGTGGCACGGCGCTTCCGTTGAAGTGTGGCGTCGGGCAGGGATGCGCGGCGACGACGGATTGCATCGACACCCTCTGCAATGCGGGGACGCTCGTGTGCGATCCGCCTTCGAAGACGGACAAGATCAAGAACGGCACCGAGACGGACGTCGACTGCGGTGGTGGATTGCCGACGAATGCTTCGGCGTGTCCCGAGGCCGCCGCGTGTCTGGTCGATACGGACTGCGCGTTGCCGTTCTGTCAGGCGGGCAAGTGCGTGGCCGGTCAGTCGTGCAAGACGGCGGCGACCTCGGGCATCGTGACGTGCGGTCGCCGCGAGACGGGAGACCTGACGCCCGAGGCGAAGCAGGAGAGCTGCTGCCGTTCGCTGCCCCTCCCGACGACCACGTCGGTCAAGCTCGACAAGTACGAGGTGACGTCCGGGCGCATGCGTCAGTTCGTCGAGACGGTCGGCCCGAACCTGCGGAGTTGGGCGAAGAAGGAGATCACGAACAACACCGCACTCGGCCAGCGGCTCAAGAATGATCTCGTCACGTCCAGCAATGTCGACATGACCGACGTGCTCCCCGCGAGCGCGACGCCGGGCGAGCCGATGAACCTCGTGCAGCAGATCGGCGCGACGGTCATGGACTCTCGCGTGCCGAGCATGTCCCAGGGCTGCTTCAACGGGCCCGCGACGGGGACCGCCTACGGCCACAACACCTATTACTGGGACGGTGCCACGCTCCGCCAGCACTTCGCCGGCCACGCGGATCGTCGCTTCACGAAAGCCCAGTACGACGAGAAGCCGATGAACTGCGCCGCGTACTGGATGTACGCCGCCTTCTGCGCGTGGGACGGCGGGCGCATGCCGACCGAGGCGGAGATGAACGAGGCCTACGGCGCGACCAACTATCCTTGGGGGACTGCCACGTTCACGTTCCCGCTCGATAGCGCGCATCAGGGCGCGTACGGCTGGGAAGCAACGGCGAACTACTTCAACAAGAACAACTTTTTCTTCTACCACTTTCCCGACTACGGCGACGCGGCGGACGAGGCAGGCTACATTGCCGCGCCGGGTCGCTTCATACTCGACAAGACGAAGAACACGTCGGCCAACGGCGAGTCGTGGATGGACATGGGCGCCAACGTGATGGAGCTGACGCGCTTCCGTAGCCCGGTGCAGAGCGGGAACAACACGTTCTGCGACTTCTCGATCACGAACGGGCCGGGGGATGTGCCCGACCTCGCGAAGTGCAACGACGGAGGCGTGGCGGGCGTCGTCCGCAAGACGGGCCTGCCTAACACGGTCTGGGTAGGCGGGTCATGGGAGGGTCACCACCAGTTCAGCGTGAGCCCCGCGGCAGAGCCGTGGTTCAACAAGGCGTCGTACAACCTCCCGGCGCAAACGCAGTACGGCAAGACCGGCGTTCGCTGCGCGCGCTGAGCCGCTACGCCTCGAAGCGCCCGCGCAGCAAGCGGGCGAGCCATCGCCGAAACCGCCGTTCCGCCGCCGCGTCAGCGCCCGCGCCGGCGTTGTCGAGCAGCGACGCACCGATCACCGTGCCGCCAACGAGGGCATGGTGCGCCAAGGATCAAGGAGCCAGCCATGACCCGTGTTCAATTCGCCCCTCGCCGAGCGCTCCGTGCCGCACGCATCCTCGCGGCAGACCCGCATGATCTCCCGCAGGTCTTCACCATCATCGAGTCGTTGTCTTGCGACACGATTGAGCGACTCGCCGCGCGCATGGCAAAGAGCGAAGGGGGCCGGCGGCTGCTCTCGACGAAGCCGGACATCGTCGACCAGCTCGCGGATCGTGAAGCACTGGCCCGCCTGCCGGCGGGAACGCTCGGACGCGAGTACCTCGCCTTCGTCGAGCGCGAGATGATCTCCCCGGCCGGCATCCGGGAAGCGGGCGAGAAGGGGATGACGAACGACATGCCTCTCCCCGCTCCGCTCGACTGGGTGCAGGCGCGCCTGCGCGACACGCACGATCTATGGCACGCCGCGGTCGGCTACTCGGGGGACGTTCTGGGCGAGACGGCGCTCCTCGCGTTCACCTTCGCGCAGACGTGGAACCCGGCGGTCGGCCTCATCATCGCGATCGGTTTCGGCAAAACGCGCAGCTCGATGCGAGACGGCCGCGATGCCCGCAGGACGATCGCCGACGGGTTCCGTCGTGGCCGCCGAGCCGCCTGGCTGATCGATCAGGAATGGGAGTCGATGCTCGCCCTGCCGGCGACGGAGGTGCGCCGTCGCCTCTCCCTCGGCGCGCCGCCGGTCTACACCGAGATCCGTAGCTCGCAGCTGAAGACGGCCGCGCAGGCCGCGCAGGCCGCGTGAGCGCTCGTCACGAAAGGCGTTCCCGGTATCCCGCCGGCGCCACCGCGCGATAGATCCGCTCGACTGTCTCCAGCGCCTCGAGACGGGCTATCGACACCTCGCTCGCCGCGGCTCCTTCGACGCGCAGCCCCAACCGCACGGCATCCCCGCGGTCATCGATGAAAAAGCCGCCGTAGGTCTCCGCGTAGCCGACGCGCAGGCCGTGCAAGGCGATGCGATGGAGCATACGCGCGAGCCAGTACCTCGGCACCTCCGCTCGCGCATCGCCGACCGCGACGGCTACCGTCGACGGCGACAACTCCTCGATGCGCATCGTGGCGACCTCCAGCGGCAATGCGCCGGGCGACGCGTCCTCGAACGCCGCGAACGGCGCGGTCGGGACCGACGACCATGACGCAGGCACTGGGTCCGGCGCCGCGTCCGTCGACGCCAGCAGCAGCGCGCGGACGATGCCCGCGCCAGGCAGCGCCGAGCCCTCCGGGATCCGCAGCAGGTCACACGCCGCGTGAACGCTGTTCGCGTCAGCCTCCAGCACCACCACCCAGCCTCCGTGCGCGGGAGCAATCGCCTCCGGCAGCTCGAGCAGCGAGAGCGCCGTTCGACCGATCTGCGCCAGCACGCCGGGAGCGCCCCTCGTCGAGGCGAGGACCATCGGCGGCGGCGGCGTCACGTAGGCCTTTGCATCCTCGCTGCGGCCCTGCGGGCGCGGGACCGGGCACGGCGTGGCCGGTGTCGGAATGCTTGCACAGTACACGAGACTCAGGCCAGCCCTCCGCATTCCCGGCGGGAAATCGAAGGGCTCGTACGGCGGCCGCAGGCGACCCGGCCAGTGCAGGAGGCCCTCCGGATGCAACACCACGTCGCCGATGCGATGGTTGTAGCGACCGACATCCGCGCCCGTCACCGGATCCGACAGGAACGTGCGGAGCGGAAAGCGATCCGCGAGCGCGTCGCCCGTCGGCAAAGCGAGCGCATACTCGTCGCTCAGGTTGACGTGCGCGAAGTACAGCGGCTCCGACGCCGTCGCGACCTCCAGCTGAACGCCGTCGATGGTCGCGCACACGAGCAGATGATGCTCGTAGCGCCCGGGACGCGCCACCAGCTCACGAAGGTTGGTGCGCTCGACGCCACCGCCGAGCGCCGCACGGACCGCCGCCGGAAACGCCCAGCTCCGCGACGTCGGGTGCCGCTCTCGCCGCTCTCCGTCGCCGCCTGCCGTCTCGCCTCCTGCTGGGTTCTGCTCGGCCGATCCCCATCGCAGCGCCGCCTCGGCAACGCGCAATCCAAGGTGCTCCGCGGTCCTCACGTCGCCGGGCGGAAGCACTCCGCCGCCCGGTCGGGACTGCGCCATCGCGCCGAGGTGACTGCCGAGTCGATTGCGATCGTCATCGGCGCTCTCCGCTGCCGCGTACGTCGGCGGTAGCCCGAGCCCGACCCACACCATGCCGTGCTGCGCCGCGAAGACCGCGAGCTGCGTCAGCGTGCCGAGCTTGTCGCCGCTCGGCGCCGCGGAGTGCGTGAACCCCGCTGCGAGCTTGTCGCGCCAGCCCTGCAGCGCCCACACCGCGCTCGTCGAATCCATGAACGCCTTGAACTGCGCCGACGCGCTGCCCATGTACGTCGGACATCCGAAGACGATGGCGTC
>JAYTOQ010000541.1:0-3957 GCA_043747665.1 Polyangiaceae bacterium
GCCTCGAGCGTCAGGCGATCGACCTCGCTCTGCTCGAGCACGATCCAGCCGCGCAGCTCGAGGAACTTGTGCGACGCATCGTGGAGCTGGAGGTCCTCGAGCTCGCCGCGGTACGAGATGAAGCGCTCGGCCTTCGCCGCCTGGCGCTTGAGCGAGCCGAGGTTGCGCTCGATCTCCGCGACGATGTCGCCGACGCGCAGCAGGTTCTGCTGCGTCATCTCCATCTTGCGTTCCGCCTGCTTCTTGCGGCTCTTGAACTTGGTGATGCCCGCCGCCTCCTCGATGAGAAGGCGGCGATCCTCGGGCTTCGCGCTGACGATGAGGCCGATCTTGCCCTGCTCGACGATCGAGTACGCCTTCGTGCCGATGCCCGTTCCGAGGAAGAGGTCGGTGATGTCCTTCAGGCGGACCGGCGTCTTGTTGATCAGGTACTCGCTGTCGCCGCTGCGATGCAGGCGACGCGTGACCGCGATGTCGGCGTAGTCCTTGTATTCGATGGGGACGTCGGTCGGGTCGTCGTTCTCGAAGGTGAGCGTGACCTCGGCGAAGTCCGCGGGAGAGCGGGACTCGGAGCCGCTGAAGATCACGTCCTCCATGCTGCGGCCGCGGAGGTGCTTGGCGCTCTGCTCGCCCATCGACCACCGGATGGCGTCGACGATGTTCGACTTGCCGCAACCGTTGGGGCCGACGATGGCCATGATCTCGTGGTCGAAATTGACCACGGTCCGGTCGACGAACGACTTGAACCCCTGGAGCTCGAGGCGCTTGATCTTCATGGTTCTGCTGGGGAGATCTTGTGGAAAAAGCGTGGGGCCAAAGGCGAAAGGGCAGAGAAATCAGGACGCGGACGCACGTACCCCTCGAAGAGAAGCGGCGCTACGCCCTGCGAAGACGGCAGGCCCTGAACACTGGCCGTATGCCGAACGTAGTGTCACTTCACATACGGTCAGTGTTCAGGTGTTACGCCTGAACGGGCGGCCATGCAAGTCCCTTATCGATGTTCAGCGTTTTTTCACGTGAAAAGCGGCTCGCAATGACGCATAACCCCGTAACCCTTCATGCCCACGTACGAATACGTCTGCGCCGACTGCAAGAACGAGTGGGAAGAGGTTCAGAAGATCTCCGAGCCGGCGCTGGAGGTCTGCCCCAAGTGCGGGAAGTCCACCGCCAAGCGCCAGATATCTGGGGGAAACTTCATCTTGAAGGGCGGTGGCTGGTACGCCGACCTCTACTCGTCCACGCCCAAGGCCAAGGGCGGCGAGGGCAAGGAGGGCGGCAAGTCCGAGGGCGGCTCGGCCGCTGCGGCTCCGGCGAAGAGCGAGTCCGGCGGGACCGGTGCCGCGGCTCCCGCGGCGGGCACCGGGTCGAGCGGCTCCTCCGGGAGCTCCGGCTCGTCAGGTAGCTCGGGCTCGAGCGGCGGCGGCTCGTCAGGTAGCTCGGGCAGCTCGGGCTCGAGCGGCGGCGGCTCGTCCGGCGGCTCGGGCGGCTCGGGCTCAGGCTCGGGCGGCTCGAGCACGCCGACCTCGAAGTGAACGGCTGAGCGGGAACACGGCCGCGCGCGCCGCGTCGATGTCGACGCCCAGCTCACGCGCGAGCTTCTCGTAGACGAGCTCCATCAGGCGACCACGCGGCGGCTTCGCGATGGCCACGAGATCATGCTCCCACTCGAGCAGCTCCTCACGCTTGCGCTCGGGCATCGCGCGAAGGTCCACCGCGAACGCGCCTTCGACCGCCTTCGTCGGAGGGCGACCGGCGAGCCATCGCTTCACAGCGAGCGCGCCGCGCGCGAGGCGGTGGAAGGCCGCCTGCGCGCTCATCCACGCCGCGATCCGCTGCGGCTCGCGCTCCGCGACGGTGAGCTCCTCGATGCGCGCCGTGATCAACTCGACGGGCAGCTCGTCGATCTCGCGCAGCGCTCCAGGATAGAGCCGCGCGAGCGCCGCCATCGCGGGGCGCGGATCGGGCTCGACGAAATCCGGCTCCGCTTTCGCGCGTGCATGGAGCTGCCGCAAGCGGAGCATCTGCTCGTACTTGTCGCGAAGGGCACGCAGGTCGGTGACGCGCAACGGTGCTAACCTGTACGACAACCATGACCGACAAGCGCCGCGAAGTGGAGGAGCTCCGTCAGGAGATCGGCAAGGTCGATGCGCAGCTCCTCGCAGCGCTCGAGCGCCGCGCGAAGCTCTCGAAGCGGGTAGGGGAAGCACGGAAGTCGCTCGCGTCCCCGATCTCGCTGCCCGAGCGCGCTCAGATCGAGGCCATCGTCGCAGGTGCGGCCGGCACCGATCTGCCGCCCGAGGCCCTCCGCGAGATCTTCCGCGAGATCGTCGCCACGTGCTTCTCGCTAGAGACGCCCGTCGTAGTGGCCTTCTGCGGGCTCGACGGGGCCTTCGCGCACGCCGCCGCGCGCAGCCGCTTCGGCGTCGCTGCCGAGTACACCGCATGCGACACGGTCGCGGCGACGCTCGACGAGGTGACGCGCCAGCGCGCGAGCTACGCCGTGGTTCCCTACGAGACCCGCACCGACGGGCTCATGCAGGCGACCATCGCGGCGCTCACCCCGAGCGATCTCAAGATCGTCGCGTGCTTCGAGACCAACGTGAACCTCCAGCTCGCGAGCAAGGCGGGCTCCATCGCCGAGATCGAGAAGGTCTACGCCAGCGCCAGGGATCGCGCGCACTGCCAGCGCTTCCTTGCCGCCGATCTCCCCGGCGCGCAGATCGTCGACGTGAAGACGCCGATGGGCGCCTGCCAGCTCGCCGCCGCCGACCCCCGCTCCGCGGCGCTCGCGCACGAGTCGATCGCAGCTCATCACGGGCTCGAGGTCCTCAAGCGTAACGTGCGCGACGAGGGCGAGGAGCGCGTGCGCTATGCCATCGTCGGCACGCGTCCCTCGAGCCGCTCCGGCGGTGATCTCACCGCGGTGGTGTTTGCGGTGAGCGACGCGCCGGGGGCGCTGCACGAGGTGCTCAAGCAGTTCGCCGAGCGCGGCGTCAACCTCACGAAAATTCAGTCACGCCCGACTCCGGGGGAGAGCTGGCAGTACCTCTTCTTCATCGAGGTGCAGGGGCACGCCACCGACCGCCCGATCGTCGGCGCCATCGAAGAAGTGCGTCGTCACTCCAAGTTCTTCAAGGTCCTGGGGTCGTACACGACGTCGTGAGCCTCGTGGTAGGCTCGGCGCCAATCATGAACGCGCTGCGCTGGTTTTTCTCCACCATCCTGTTGCTCTCGCTCGTGACGCTCGCCGGCTGCGGAGGCGGCGACAAGACCGACGCGAAGTCGCCCACGGCCGAGCCCGCCATGGACGACGCGCTCTCGCTGCTGCCCGGCAGCGCCATCGCGGTCGGCACCGTCGACGCACGCGCATTCTTCTCGAGCCAGACGTTCGGCTCGGACCTGGCCCAGCTCGTCGAGAAGTACGTACCCATCGGAACTGAGGCTGGATTCCAGGCCTCTCGTGACGTGGACCGCGTCACCTTTGCGAGCTACTCGTACCAGGGCATCGACGTCGCCGCGATCGTCATCGGTCGCTTCGACAGCGCCAAGATCAGGCTGGTCGCCGCGAACCAGACGCCCACCAAGAACGGCGGCACGCTCGTCGTCTCGCAGTACACCGGGCGCGACGTCTACACCGTGAACAACATCGGGTTCACGCTGCTCTCGGACACGCGAGCCATCGTCGGCACCGAGCAGGGCATTCGCCGCGTGCTCGAGCGGATCAAGGACAAGCGCGTGAAGCGGGACATCGCCCCCTGGATGGTCTCTACCGTCGAGACCTCCGGAGCGGCATTCGCCTTGGCCGCCGACTTCGCGTCCACGCCGATCCCGCAGGAAAACGTGAAGCAGATCCCCTCGCCGCTGATCACGAACCTCAAGGCGGCACGGCTCGTCGCCACCTTCAAGGACGGCCTCAACCTCGCGGGCAGCATCACGTATTCCGACGCTGCTTCCGCC
>JAYTOQ010000542.1:0-2951 GCA_043747665.1 Polyangiaceae bacterium
GCGATCCGCATCGGCGCCCGCATCTATCGCGACACCTGGGACATCACGAGCGGCACCGGGGACATCGAGGTCGAGCGATACCTCTTCGAGGGCTTCCGCGTCGCCGCGCGCGGCCGCTACTACAAGCAGACGGGCGCCTCGTTCTGGAGCGACGACTACACCGGCGGTGACCCGCCGCTCGGTCCGAAGGGCCAGTACTGGACGGGCGACCGCGAGCTATCGCCGTTCTCGAGCATCGCGGTCGGCCTGCGGCTGACGTACGGCATCCAGCCGGCGAGAGGACGCCTGCTCGGCCTCATGACCGGCCTCAAGCTCGGCGCCGCCGCCGACGTCGTGCAATTCGACTATTCCGAGTACACGCTCGGCGGCATCCCCGTCACGAACGCCCGGGCGTTCATCCTGGGCGCCAACCTCAGCGCCCAGTTCTGACCGTCACCGCGCGGAGCTGGTCACTTCATCGTCGACGGCCGCGCGCTCATCATCCGCAGAATCCCCTGCAGCGGGATCCACGCCATCTCGGGACGGCGCTTCATCTCGTTGCGCAGCTCGGCGAAGGCCTTCTCGAGCGTCGCGGTGTCGATGAGCACCGCGATCATCGCCTTGTTCTTCGGGATGAACGGCGCGTCCTTTGCCGTGTCGAGGTACCCGCGCAGGAACGCGGCGGAGGCCCAGCGCTGCCAGATCCAGCCCCACGCCTCGGCGCGCCCCTGGTCCTCGGGGCGGAGCGACTGCAGCGACGTCGAGGCGGCGTAGTGGAAGGAGCGCAGCATGCCCGCCACGTCGCGGAAGGCGCCGCCCTTGCGACGGCGCTCGGAGAGACGGCGATCGCGCGCGCCGCCGACGTCGAGGATCACGAAGTCCTTGCCCGTGAAGAGCGCCCGACCGAGGTGCAGGTCGCCGTGGTGGCGGATCTGCGTCGCGTCGATGCGCTGCGTGAGGAGCGGCTCGAAGCGCGCGAGGATGGCGTCCTCCGCATCGAGCACGTGCTCGGCCGCGGCACGTGTGCTCGCCGACGTGAGCTCGTTGAGCGAGCGGCGCATCGACGCCAGGACGCGGCCGATCAGGTTGCGCGCCGTCTGGTACTTCGAGCGCTGATCCATGGCGGTGTACGCATGGGGCTCGAATGACGGATCGGTAGACGCCGAGAGCGCGAGATGCAGCTCCGCGGTCCGGCTCCCGAGCAGCGTCGCGAAGCTCCGATAGGCGCCGATCACCTCGGCATGCGCGGGCGGAGGCTCGAGATACGCGAGCTCGAGGAGCGGTTCGGTGGGCACTGCGGGCGGCGCAGTGCCCGCCGGCTGGGCGAGAACGCGCTCGTACGCGCGCCCCAACTCGCTGCGCGCATGCTGCCAGGCCGTGCCCTCGTTGAGCACGTACTCCTCGACGACCGCTAGGGTGATCGGCTCGTTCCTGCCCACGCGGTACTCCACCGAGCCGAGGACGCGCGGCGTCAGGCCGGTCAGGCCCTTGGCCTCGAGGTAGCGTCCCACCTCGAGCTCGGGCGCCGTCCCTTCCTCCATGCGGTAGTAGAGCTTCAACACGTGCGTGCTGCCGAACGCGATGGACACGCCGAGACGATCGCTCGAGACGATGCGTGCCTCGCGGTCGCTCACGCCTTCGACCGAAGCCCCGGCCACCACCATCGCCGTTACCTTCCCACCGAGGCAGCGATAGCTCGAGCCTCGCGCCACCGCCTCGATGAGCGCGCGGCCTGCGCCCTCACCGGAGGCCTCGACGAGCAGCGAACGCGATCCCTCGCCGCCGCCTTCGCTGAGGAGCTGCGCGATGGTGGAGCCCTGCGACGTGCCTGCCGGAAGCGGAGAGCCGGCGGGGATCACGAACAGCGGCAGTACGAAGCTCTCCGACTCTCCCTCGGTGTATTCTACACGCACCATGACGAGGACCAACGGCGGCGCCGCAGCGTCGGACTCGCGCGGGATGCGCACCGCCTCCACGATGTGCGCGCCAGCAACCGCCGCGGCCGTCCAGTCGCGCGCATCGAGATAGGCGGGGAGCGCCTCCTCGAGGAGAGACCGCTCGCTCCCGAACAGCAGCTCGTCGGCGCTCGCGCACGTGATGGGCACCGGGCCGAGGTCGCTGAGGCGCTGCTCCTGCGAGGCCGCTCGCGACGGCTCCACGCTGAACCAGTAGAAGTCGTAGCCGCCCAGCGAGAGTACGTACGGCACGTCGCCAATCTGCGGGAACTTCGTCCGTCCCATGAGCTCGACGGGGATCATGCCCTTCATCGCCGCGAGATCGAGCTCCACGTACTGCACGTGGCGCGACAGGTTCGCCACCACCAGGATCAGCTCGTCGTCGAAGCGCCGGATGAACGCGAGGACGCGCGGGTTCGACGGATGGAGGAACTCGACCGAGCCGCGCCCGAAGGCCTGGAAGCGCTTGCGGAGCGCGATGAGACGCTTCGTCCACCAGAGCAGCGAGTTCGGGTTCGACTGCTGCATCTCCACATTGAGCGCCTCGTAGTGGTACTCGGGGTCGATGATGATCGGCAGGATCATCTTCTGCGGATTGGCGCGCGAGAACCCGGCGTTGCGGTCGCTGCTCCACTGCATGGGCGTTCGGACGCCGTTGCGGTCGCCGAGATAGACGTTGTCGCCCATCCCGATCTCGTCGCCGTAATAGAGGACCGGTGTGCCGGGCATCGAGAAAAGTAGCCCATTCAAGAGCTCCATCTTGCGACGGTCGTTGCCGACCAGCGGCGCGAGGCGGCGGCGGATGCCCAGGTTGATCCGCATCCGGGGGTCGGCCGCGTACTCGCGGTACATGTAGTCGCGTTCCGTGTCGGTCACCATTTCGAGGGTCAGCTCGTCGTGGTTCCGCAGGAAGATGGCCCACTGGCACTCGGGGGGGATGTCGGGGGTCTGCCGCATGATCTCGACGATCGGGTGCCGGTCTTCCTGGCGGAGCGCCATGTAGATCCGGGGCATGAG
>JAYTOQ010000543.1:0-4846 GCA_043747665.1 Polyangiaceae bacterium
CAAGGACGCCAAGACCGAACTGCAGGAATGGTTGCAGGCGCGCAAGCTGCCGGTGCCGGCCTATCGCATCGTCGCCACGCGCGGTCAGTCGCATGCGCAGACCTTCGACGTCGAGTGCGCCGTGCCGGCGCTCGCCCTGGCCGAACACGGCGAGGGCAAATCGCGCCGCAGCGCCGAGCAGGACGCCGCGCAGCGTATGCTTGCCAGCCTCAAAGCCAGCGACAAACCGGATGGACCTCTGCGGTCCTGATCCGCCAGCCCACTTCTTGGACGCCACTGAAAACACAGCGCCGCAGCCGCGCAGCGGCCAGGGTGAAGACAGGCCGCGATGCGGCCTGGTCGCCATCGTTGGCAGGCCCAACGTCGGCAAGAGCACGCTGCTCAACGCGCTCCTCGGAGAGCGTATCGCCATCACCAGTCACCACGCGCAGACCACCCGCGACCGGATCGCCGGCATCCTCACCACCGGCGGCGTCCAGTACGTGTTCCTCGACACCCCCGGCTTCCACCGTGCGCGTCACAAGCTCGGCGAGCACATGAACGAGGTGGCACGCGCCGCTGCCGCCGAGTGCGACGTCGCCATCTTCATGACGGAGCCCGAGACGCGGCAGACCCCCGAGGGCGTCGGCGTCAATCCGATCGTGCGCGAGGACGACCGCGCCATCCTCCAGGCGATCCCCGACAAGACGCCGATCGTCCTCGTGCTCAACAAGACCGACAAGATCAAGCTGAAACAGGTCCTCTTCCCGCTGCTCGAGGCCTACGGCAAGGAGCGCGACGTCGCCGCCATCGTGCCAGTGAGCGCGCTCAAGGGCGACGGGCTGAAGGGGATCCTCGCCGAGGTCGGCAAGCTCCTTCCCGCGGGCGACGCGCTCTACGACGGCGAGGAGCTCAGCGACAAGCCGGTGCGCTTCTTCGTCGGCGAGTTCGTGCGCGAGCAGATCCTCCGGCGCACGCGCCAGGAGGTGCCGCACGGCATCGCCGTCACCGTGGAGTCGTTCGACGAGAACGCGAAGCTCGTGCGCATCTCGGTGACCGTCCACGTCGTGAAGGAATCGCACAAGGGCATCATCATCGGCGACGGCGGCAAGATGCTCAGCGCGGTCGGTCGCGCCGCGCGCCTCCGCGCGGAGGAGCTGCTGGGTCGAAAGGTCCACCTCGAGACATTCGTTCGGGCGACCCCCGGCTGGTTCGACGACGCGGTCCGCCTGGCCGACATGGGCTACGCCGACGAGGCGCCCGCGAAGCGAAGGCGCGCGGGCAAACCGCGAGCCGCGAAGACCAACGCGCGCCCGCAAAAGCGCGACAACGCTACCTGAGATCACGCATGACGAAGCATCAGCCGCAGCACGTCTCCCGGGTCCTCCCGGCCGGTCAACATGGGCTTCCGCTCGTGGCGATCGTCGGTCGACCGAACGTCGGCAAATCGACCCTCTTCAATCGCCTCGCGCGCCGCCGCCTCGCGATCGTCCACGACGAGCCGGGCGTCACGCGTGACCGCAACTACGCCGACACCACGGCGTTCGGGCGCGACTACACGCTCGTCGACACCGGCGGCTTCGATCCCGACAGCGACGATCCGATGAAGTCGGGCATCACGCGCCACGTGAAGTCCGCCATCGAGGAGGCCGACGTCATCGTGTTCGTCAGCGACGCGCTCGTGCCGCTCACCTCCGCGGATCGCGTCGCGGTCGGGCTCCTACGGAAAACCGACAAGCCGGTGCTCTTCGCGGCCAACAAGGCCGACTCGCCTCGGCAGGACGCCGACGCGTACGACATCTATCGCCTCGGCGTCGACAAGGTGTTCCCCGTGAGCGGCCTGCATGGTCGCGGCATGGCCGAGCTCGAGGGCGCCATCATCGCCGCGATGCCCGCGAACAAGGAGGTCGACACCGTCGACGAGTTCCTCCCGCGCATCGCCATCGTCGGGAAGCCGAACGCCGGCAAATCCAGCCTGATGAACCGCATCCTCGGCGAGGACCGGATGATCGTCGACGATCGCCCGGGCACCACGCGCGACTCCATCGACGCCCTCGTGGGGCGTGGCGACAAGCGTTACATCTTCGTCGATACCGCGGGCCTCCGTCGCAAGGGCAAGGTCACGAAGGCCTCCGATCAGATCGAGTTCGCGAGCGTCGGCTCGGCCGTCAAGGCGATGGAGCGCTCGAGCGTCGTCGTCCTCCTCTGCGATGCAAAGGAAGGCGTCGCCGAGCAGGACGCGAAGATCCTCGGGCTCGCGGCCGATCGCGGCCGCGCCATGATCATCGCGCTCAACAAGAGCGATCTCCTCTCGAAGAGCGAAGTCGAAAAGGCCGAGGAGGACGCGCGCGAGAAGATCTCGTTCGCGCCCTTCGCGCCAGTAGTCCAGGTGAGCGCCAAGACGGGCCGTGGCCTGCCGGAGCTCTTCGCGACCATCGACAAGGTCAGCGAGATGTTCCACAAACGCATCGGCACCGGAGAGCTCAATCGCTTCTTCGAAGCCGTGCTGCAGACCCGGCCGCCGCCGACGATGGGTGGACGCGCGCCGCGCCTCTACTACATCACGCAGGCCGAGACCGCGCCGCCGGTGTTCGTCATCCTGGCGAGCTCTCCGGACTCGGTGCACTTCTCGTATCAGCGGTTCGTCGCCAACCAGCTCCGCAAGCACTTCGAGTTCGACGGCGTGCCGATCCGCATCGTCTATCGCGAGCGTCGGCGCGGCGGTAAGGGGCGCAAGGAGGCGGCCGAGATCGAGGCACGTCCCGCACCCGCACCGAAGACCGGACGTCGCCCCCAGCCGGGCGACACGATGGTTCCGCGCAAGCCGAAGCGCCCCGCGCCGGCGAACGAGGAGATCAAGGCTGCCAATGCCGACAAGGCCGCGAAGGCCGCGAAGGCCAGCAAGGCAGAGCAGACCACGGAGACCGAGGCGACCGCGCCCAGGCCGAAGAAGAAGCGCTCCGCCCGGGGCATTCCGAAGGCTCAAGAGCGCACGGCGGCAGCGCGCGCCGAGCGTCGCCAGTTCGGGAAGCCTCGCAGGCGCTGAACGTTGTCGCCTCGGCGAGCCCGAGACGAGAGGAACAGGATGTCCGGTGTCGCTAGACGCCGCCGGACATCAAGACGTCGCCGAGCTGCGCGAGCAGCCGGAGGTCATGCACGTCCGTCTCTAGCTCTGCGACACGGACGATGGGCGTCGTTCCGCCCGCCACGTCGAGCGCGCGCACGTGACGCGCATCGAGCGCCGCGAGCTTCACCGCATCGACGTGCGCTTGAACGAGACGCGACGCGGCGTCGTCCTCGAGCGCGAGCCCGTGCGCTGCGATGGCAGCGGCCGCGTCGGCCTCGGTCACGCCCTCCGGCCGCGGAGGCGGGAGGTGGAAGCGATTCACCACGAACGCGCCGCGCGGCATGTTCGCTTCGGTGAGGCGCTCCGCGAAGTACAGGACCTCCTGGATGCTGGGCGGCGACGCGCTCGTCACCAGTACGAACGCGACCTCTTCGCTGCGGAGCGCCTTCTCGACGCGCGCCGCGCGCTCCTTGAATCCACCGAAGAGATCGTTGAGCTCGCCGATGAACTCGGCCATCGCCTCGAGGAAGCCTCCGCCGGTGATCCGCGCGATGCCGCGCAGGACCGCCGCCGCGCTCTTGGCGATCAGGTTTAGCGAGAACTTTCCTCCGCTCTCGAAGGCCTGCACGAACCACTTCATCGTGTTCGAGTCGAGCGCCTCCATGAGGCGCTGCGGAGCATCGAGGAAGTCGAGCGCATTCGCCGTCGGCGGCGTGTCGAGGACGATGAGGTCGTAGCGAGGGTCGTCCTTCACGGCGACGAGCTTCTCCATCGCCATGTATTCCTGGGTACCGGCGAGCGACGTCGAGACGTACTGATAGAGCTTGTTCGACAGGAGACGGTCGGCCTTCTCCTGGGTCGACGAGTACTTCACGACGAGCTCGTCGAAGGTGCGCTTCGTGTCGAGCATCATCGCAGTGAGGCTGCCGGTGAGCTTCACGCCCGCTGCCTCGAAGCGCGCGTGATCGACGGTGCTGGCCTCGGTGCGCATCTCGGTGATGCCGAGACTCTCGGCAAGGCGCTTTGCCGGATCGATGGTGAGGCAGAGCACGCGCTTGCCACGCCGTGCAGCCGCGACGCCGATGGCAGCGGCGGTGGTGGTCTTTCCTACCCCGCCGGCTCCCACGGTGATGAGCACGCGGCGTGACGCGACCAGCTCGGCCAGCGGCTGCGACGACGCCTTGAGCACCATGAGCCGATTCTATCTAGCACAGAGCGCGGCGGCATCGGCATCGGTGTCGACGTCGACGGCTCCGTCGGGCCATTCGACGCTCACCACACCGTCGTGGCCGCGGAGAATGCGCGCTGCGCCGCAGTCGCCCTCGAGCGCGAGGAGCTCGCCGTAGAGCGACGCGTCGAAGAGCGCGGGGAACGCCGAGAGCTCCGCCATAGAGCGACGCCGCCGCGGGCGCGCCCGAGCGCCAGGTTTCGACCAGGCGATCGACGTGGACGCGATCGAGCAACGGTTGATCGGCGAGGACCATCACCAGAGCCGATGCGCTTTCATGCCTTGCCCAGGTCGCGGCGGCGCGGATCGAAGACGCGATGCCCTCGTGCCATGTCATGTTGTCCACGACGGTCGCGCCGGAGCCGGCGAGCACGGGCGCGATCTCTGCCGCATTCGCGCCCAGAACCACCGCGACCGCATCGCACGAGGAGGCCGTGACCTCGTCGACGACGTGCCGCATCAGCGCCTTGCCGGCGAACGGCTCGAGCTGCTTCGGGCGGCCGAGCCTCGTCGATGCGCCCGCGCCGAGGACCACGCAAACGACACGCCCGCGCCTAAGCGTGACGGCCGGA
>JAYTOQ010000544.1:0-5598 GCA_043747665.1 Polyangiaceae bacterium
CGCGTCATCTCCACGATGTAGTTGTCGAGCTCGCCCGACAACGTGTTCAGCCGATGGCCGGCGAGGATCGCGGAGTAGGCCTCGCCACGACGCTTGCCGAGTCCCTCGAGCACGTCGGTGCCGCCGCCTGTCGAGAGACCGAACATCGCGTCCTCGGCGAGCGCGCTCACGAGGCGACCAAGCGCCTGCGTCTTCGGGTCGCCTGGCGATGCGTACGCGTCGTCGTGGGTCATGCGGCTGACGGTACTAGCAGCCGCCGTTGCAGGGAAGTTGGCCCATCGACGGCACCTCCCGCAGGGTCGGCAGCGATGCGAATCGCGCCCGTCTTGGTCTTGCCGCTGGCGGCTTCCGCTGCCGCCCTCGTCCTCGGTTGCGGCATCGTGGACATCGCACCGGCCGGCGGAGGCAGCAAGGCGACCACCGCCGCCGCCGGCGATGGCGGAACGGACGCCGCCGTCGAGGCCGGCGTCGTCGGCGCGAACTGCGGGATCGAGAGCGGCTCGGGGCAGCAGCTCTGCCAGGCGACGAGCATCTGCCCGACGCTGGTCGTCGACACGCAGGCGTTCCCGCACTGCGGCTTTCGCATCAAGGGCGGCGCGACGGAGCTCGTGTGTGCGTGCGGACAGCTCCTCTGCTCGATGGGGACGTACACGACGTGCACGCAGGCTGCGGCCCTGCTCATGACGCAGACCGAGCAGCAGGTCTGCACGCAGCTCGCGGAGGATCGCTGCAGCGCCGGCACCGCGGCGCCTTCCTCCGGTGGCTCGGGGACGAGCGGCAGCAGCGGTGCGAAAGGCACGTGCGATCACACGTGCCTTGCCGAGTGCGGTGGCGGCGGCGGCTGCGCCTCGATCTGCGGCTGCTAGACGCTCACGCTCAGCCGCCGACGCGACACGACGTGCTCGAGCACTTCGACTGCGAGCAGCTGAACAGCGTCGACGCCAGCTGCTGCGCCGACGTGCTCGACGACGAGTAGACCTGCGAGCACGAGCTCGAGGTGGTGCCGCCCTGGAAGCACTGCTGCGCGATGGCGTGGCACCCCGAGTCCGCATAGCAGGCCGAGGCCTCCGCGCAGCAGCTCGTCTGCGCGCAGGACGCGCAGGAGCCGAGATCGGTGAAGCTACCGGAGCAGCTCGTCGTGGTGTCCGTCGTCGTGGTGCTCGCGCCCGCGCCGCCCAGCGACCCGAAAACGGCGCTCACGCACGTGTCGATCTCCGAGCACCCGCGCTTCACGCAGTTCTGCGCCTGCGCGATGGCGGTGTCGCCATAGAGCTTTGCGCTGTCGAGGCATGCCGCCTTCGTCACCGACGTCGATCCGCTGCAGCTCTTCTTCGCGGTGGAGAGCGCGTCGCAGAACTTCGACGCGGCCGCAGAGGGCGCGACGGAGGCGATGGCGTCGGCCGTGCACGCGCCGACGAAGCCGCCGCCGAGCACGGTCTTGCAGTCCTTGCCGTCGAAGCACGACACGATGAGGCTCACGACATCGGAGCGCAGCCGCGGGAAGACGGCCGCGTTGCCGTTGGTGCACTGGTTCTCGCAGGTCTGCGAGTCGATCGCCTTGTCACACGACTGGATGCGGCTGCACATCGCCTTGCAGAACGACGCAGCGTCGCTCGTGGCGGGCAGGGTCTGGGAGGTGTCGGACGACGGCGCGCCACCGTCGGCGATGACGACATGATCGGAGCTGGCACACGCAGCGACCGACAGCGAAGAGACGAGAAGCGCGGCGGAAAGAAGGGCGATACGCATGGTGTTGATGGCTCCGCTCCCAAGAGCCATCGTCGCGGTCGCGGTCGCAGAAATTCGTCAGACGATCTGCTTCGCGATCGCCTTGGCCTCTTCGCGCTCCTTGAGCGACTCGAGGATGATCACGGCGGTCTCTTCGATCGCGCGCCCGGTCACGTCGATGACGGGCCAACCCGCATGCTGGACGAAGATGTCCTGCGCGTACTGGAGCTCGGCCTTCACTTGATCCTTGAGGCCGTAGTTCGCGTCGACGCTCATGCCCAGCTGCTTCAAGCGCGCCTTGCGGATCTCGACGAGCGGTTCGAGGCCGATGGTGAGACCGACGATGCGCTCCTGATTCGCTTCTTCGAGCTCGGGCGGCGGCGGAACGCCGAGGACGATCGGAAGGTTCGCGACCTTGAGACCGCGCTGCGCGAGGAGCGTCGAGAGCGGCGTCTTCGAGGTGCGGCTCACGCCGACGAGGACGAGGTCCGCCTTCTTGAAGTTGCGCGGCTCCTTGCCGTCGTCGCTCTTCACCGTGAACTCGACGGCCTCGATGCGGCGGAAGTATTCGTCCGAGAGCGGGAGCATTCCGCTCGGCGTGTTGATCGGCTGGCGATCGAGATACACCGTGAGCTTGCCGATGAGCGAGCCGATCAAGTCGAGCGCTTCGACGCGCAGCTCGTAGCTCGCCGCGTGGATGTACTCGCGGAGCTCTGGGCTCACGACGGTGAACACGACGAGCGCGCCTTCACGCGCGGCGCGCTCGAGGATCGGTCGTGCTGCTTCCTTCGTTCGCACGCGCGTGTGCAGCCGGAGTTGCGCGCCCGAGTGCGGGAACTGGAGCATCGCCGCTCGAACGACCTTCTCCGCGGTCTCACCCGTCGAGTCGGAAAGTACGTCGATGCGCTTGGCGTCCGCGACCACGATACGGGTGTCTACCACGGCCATGGCGACGACAGGTAGCACCCTGGCCCAGGGCATCCGCAAGGGACCCGGACGCGGCTTCGAAGCCGCGGTAACCCGCCGCCCCGACGACGCGGCGCAGGGGTCCGTGCAACGTCTCACGAGCGTCGCGAGGCGATCGGGGGAGGTCAGCATGGACCCATGGGTGGATCCGTCAGGATCCCGGGTCGCCGGGGACATCGCGGCCAAACCGGCTCGGTCCGGCCCCGATCCACGTCATGCCAGACCGGCGGCCCCTCCAGGGGCGAGCACGGAAGATGCACCTACCCAAATCGCGAATGGCCAAGCGAGGGATGCTCCCGAAGTTTCGACCGGCTGCCCTGGGGGCGGATGCCCAGGCGCGTCCGTCGATCCGACCGGTGAAGCCGGGCCCGCCGCCGGCCCCGCCCTCGCCGGCGCGCCGGCTCGCGCTCGCGAACGCGAACGCGAACGCGAGCCAGGACGACGGCAGCTACGACCTCGACGACCAGCTCGAGGCGTCCACGCTCGCCGGAAGCGGTGAGCCGTCGACGCTCGATCGTGGACCGGAGACGGTGACGCCCTCGCCCTCGCCCTCGCCCTCGCCCGCGCTTTCGCCGCGCGACGTTAGCTTCGACGACGAGACGCAGGCGCGTCCCGTCGACGATCATCTCCTGAACAGGCTGCGTTCGAACGCGCGTGACGAAGGCGTCACTGCCAGCGCTCCTGCGGATCTCGGTGTCGACTACGAGTCTCTCCCGTCGCTCCAGGTCCGCCCTCCCTTCGACACGTACGAGCGCGCCTTCTCCGAGCGCGATCCCGTCACGCAGCTGCACGCGCAGCGCGAGTCTGCACGCGTTCGTCGCGGCGAGCAGCCTGTCTACGAGGAGCCGGTCTACAACGGCGCGCAGCGCAACCTGCCGTCCTACGACGACGAGGCTTCCTACGCGGAGCCGTCGTATCCAGCAGCTTCGCATCACGTCGCGGAAGAGCAGGACGTCTGGGACCGTCGCGAAGGCTCCGGCGCGCGCGAGCGTCCGTCGCCGCCGCCTGCGCGCTCGTATGCGGCGCCGGTTCCGTCCTACGACGACGCGAGCGACTCCGCGCAGTGGGGACGCGACCGCGCCCAGCCCGCGTCGGCGCGCCAGGCGCAGCAAGCGTACGAGCAGGCGCCGGCGGACCAGCACGACTGGTCGTCGATGCCTCCGCAGGCGGATGATTCGCAGCTGGACGCGCCGGCGATTCCCCCGGCGCCGCGCGTCCCGGAAGAGATGCATGCCGCGTTCGTCGTCGGCGTGCAGCGCATCCGCACCGCGACGCCCGATGCCTGGGGCACACCGGTGCCGCCGCAGGTCGGTCAGTACCTCCCGTCGCCGATGCAGGCGATTCAGTCCTCGATGGTGCCTCCCCAGGCGTACGCGCAGAATCCGGCGTACGCGTACCAGCAGCAGCTTCAGCAGCAGGCGTACGCGCAGCAGCAGCAGATGCACTACCTCCCGCCGATGTCGTCGATGCCGCCGATGTCGGCGTCCGTCGCCGACCGCATGCAGCGCGCGCAGCCGGTCGGTGGGCAGCTGACGCAGCCGCCGGCGGCCGGCGCCAGCCTCGACGCGAACGCCAAGATCGGTCGCTTCGCGTGGTTCGTCGCGGGCGCCGCGTTCGGCATCACGTTCGCGTTCTTCGCGACCGGCTTCTTCAACGGCGGCAAGCTCACGAAGGACGACGCCGCCGTCGCGACCGTCGCGCCCGTCGCGACGGGCGTTGCAGCAGCCGCTCCGATCGCTCCTGCCACGGCGGCTGGCTTCGCGCCGGTCCAGGGTTTCGCGCCAGGCTTTGCGCCGGTGGCGCCGCAGCTCCAGACGCAGCCCGCGCAGGCGCCGGTCGCGCGCTTCGCTCCTCCGGCGCCGCCGCCGCGTGCGCCGCGTTTCCAAGCTCCGCCGCCGCCGCGCCGTCCGGCGGCACCGGCTTCGCAAGCGCCGCGCAACCTCGGTGGCGGCGGCGCAGGCGCCGACGACGATGCGCGCCCGGCGCCTCCCGCCGCGCCCGCGGGCAGCGATCTCGGCGACCTCCTCGGCGCGGGCCTCAAGCCCTGATCCCGTCCGCTCCTCGCGGACAATTCGGGTCCTGACAATCGTGCGAGCGGCGAAATCGCGGCCCGTCTCAGGATTCGGGTCCTGACAATCCCCAAGCCCGCGGAATCGCGCGCGCTCGCCTGAGCGCGCGCGCCTCCCACGCGCGCGCGCGTTCAGGCGTCGGGCATGAAGTCGCGACGCGTGTAGATGGCAACGACCGGCAAGCCCGCTGCTTCGATGGCTTCGCGTCCGCCCTCGAGCCGATCGACGAGCGCGACCACGCCGCTCACGCGATAGCCGGCGGCGCGCAGCTTCTCGACCGCCTTCAACGTCGAGCCGCCGGTGGTGATCACGTCCTCGAGGATGACGAGCGCCGCTCCGGGCACGAGACGTGTATCGCCCTCGAGCACGCGCTTGCTTCCGTGGTCCTTCGCGTCCTTGCGGACGTAGACCGCGTCCTTGGCAGCACCGGACGTGCCCGCGCGGAGATGGCTGGTGAGCGACACCGCGCTCGCGAGCGGACACCCGCCGAGCTCGACGCCGGCCACCGCATCGCATGCGGGGAGCTCCGAAAGGGCGTCGAGCATCAGCTCGCCTGCGAGGACGTGACCCTCGGCGGTGAGGACCGTCTGCTTGCAGTCGATGAAGAAGTCGCTCTCCTTGCCGGAGGCGAGCACGACGCGCTTCTTCGCGAAGGAGCGATCGCGCAGCAGCTCACGCAGTCGGCTGCGTGCGTTCGCCGGGGTCTGACCAGTGCCGTCACGGCCGTGACCGCGCGCGGACATCAGCGCTTCTTGGAGCTCGCGTGGAGAGCGGCCTTCGTGCCCTTCTTGAGCACGGGGACGACGGGCGGCGGCGGACCGACGCGCGATGCGCC